>JBDTFI010000472.1:0-8321 GCA_039938035.1 Acetobacteraceae bacterium
CACAGACTGTCTTCGAGGCCATCATGGAAGCCTGCCGCGCCTACGCGCCCGGCGCGCGGCTCGACGGCGTGCTGGTGCAGCCGATGGCGCGGCCTGGCACCGAGATCATCCTCGGCGCCACGCGCGACCCGGTGTTCGGCGCAGTCGTGACGGTCGGTATCGGCGGTGTGCATGTCGAACTGCTGCGCGACGTCGTGCATCGCATCGCCCCGGTGGGGCCAGAGGAGGCCGCCGCGATGCTGCGTGAGTTGCGCCTGTCGCGTCTGCTGGACGGCATCCGCGGCGAACCGGCACGCGACACCGCTGCCTTGTGCGACGCCATCTGGCGCTTTTCCCTGCTCGCCGCCGACCTTGTCGCGGAGTTCGCGGAGATCGACGTCAATCCCTTGATCCTGCACGCTGCCGGGGAGGGGGCGACGATCGTGGACGCGCTGATCGTGCGGCCCCGGGCAACAACCCGTGACGCAATCGCGGGAGGTCCGGGGTGAGCGAGTGCGAGGTGGTGCAGCTGGCGCGCGAGGGCGAAATCGCCTGGATCACGCTGAACCGGCCGAACGCGCTAAACGCGCTGAACGCGCTGAACGCTGCGGTTCGCGCTCGCCTGCCCGCGGCGCTGCGGGAGGCCGATGGCGACCCCGAGGTGCGGGTGATCGTGCTGCGCGGCGCCGGTCCGCGCGCGTTCTGCGCCGGCGCCGACATTCGCGAGTTCAGCACGCCGACCACCCCGATCGCCCATCGCGGCCGGCGCGCCAACGACGACTGGACGCATGTGTTCGAGCGTATCGGCAAGCCGCTCGTCGCGGCGATCCACGGCTTCTGCCTGGGCGGCGGACTGGAGATCGCGCTCGCCTGCGACATCCGCGTTGCCACGTCCGACGCGCGGCTCGGCCTGCCGGAAGTATCGCTCGGCATCATCCCCGGCGCCGGCGGCACGCAGCGCCTGTCGCGCGTCGTCGGGCTCGGCGCCGCGCTCGACATGATCCTGACCGGCGAGCCCATCGACGCGGCGACGGCGATGCGGATCGGCCTGATCAGCCGGATCGCCGAGGATGGCGACGTGGAGGCGCTGGCGCGTCGCGTCGCCATGACGATCGCCGGACGCGCGCCGCTCGCGGTGGTGGCGGCGAAGGAGGCGGTGCGCAAAGGCGCGGACGCCGGGCTCGAGGCGGGGCTGCGCCTGGAACTCGATCTGTCCAGCCTGCTGATGGACTCCGAGGATCGGCGAGAGGCGGCGGCCGCGTTCCGCGACAAGCGCCGGCCGGTATTCAAGGGACGCTGAACGGGAGGACGTGATGGAACGCCGCGACGAGGCCCACGAGATCGAGATGCTGCGGGCGACGGTGCGTGACTTCGTGCGCACGCACCTGCGGCCGCTGGAGCAGGAGGTGGATGCGGCCGACGCGATCGACCCCGCGGTCATCGGTCGTCTGAAGCAGGAGGCATGCAAGCTGGGCCTCTACGGCTACAACATGCCGGTGGAGCTGGGCGGACCCGGTCTCTCCGTGCGTGCCCGCTCGGCGATCGACGAGGAGATGGGCCACACCAGCATGCCGCTCGGCCAGGCGCTCGGCCATCTGCCCGGCTCGCTGCTGTTCTGCACGCCGGCGCAGCGCGAGTGGCTGGTGGCACCGTTGATGCGTGCGGAGACCACTATCGCCTACGCGCTGACGGAGCCGGACGCCGGCTCCGACGTGGGGGCGATCCGCACCCGCGCGGTGCGGGCCGACAGCGGCTGGATACTGAACGGGTCGAAACAGTTCATCTCCAACGCCGATACGGCGGACCATGTCGTCGTGTTGGCGGCAACCGCGCCGCGTGAGCCGATCAAGGCGCGGCTCACCACCTTCATCGTCAAGCGTGGCAGCCCCGGCCTGGAGTTCACCCACCGTTTCCGCAAACTTGGCTGGCGCGGCTATCACCTCTCCGCCTTCTCGTTGCAAGACTGCTTCGTCCCCGACGATCACGTGCTGGGCCAGCCCGGCGAGGGGTTTGCGGCGATCATGGCGACGGTGAACAACGACCGACTTTTCGTCGCTTGCCGCTGCGTCGGCATCGCCCAGGCGCTGATGGACCTCGCGCTCCCCTGGGCGAAGGAGCGTCGCACCTTCGGTACGCGTCTTGGCGATCATCAGGCGATCCAGTTCATGCTGGCCGACAGCGACGTGGAGCTGGAGGCGGCCCGCCTGCTCACCGTCCGTGCTGCCGAACTCGCCGACGCCGGCTCGCCCGGCTACCGCATCGCCGCGTCCCGCGCCAAGCTCTACGCCAGCGAGATGGCAGGCCGGGTCGCCGATCGCGTGCTGCAGATTTTCGGCGGCGCCGGCTACATGTGCGACCTTCCGGTGGAGCGCTTCTTCCGCGACGTGCGCGGCTTTCGCATCGGCGAGGGCACGTCGGAGATGCAGCGCATCCAGATCGCTCGCGCCTTGCTGGCCTGAGGCGATGGACGCCACCGCGATCCTGCAGACGTTCCTGCTTTCGCTGACGGTGGCCGGACTCTATGCGGCGATCGCATCAGGCCTGACGCTCGAATTCGGCGTCACCCACATCGTCAATTTCGCGCATGGCGAGTTCGTCATGCTCGGCGCCTATACGACCTACTTCCTCTATACGATCCTGGGCGTCCCGCCGCTGTTCGGCATGCTGATCGCGGGCGTCGTGATCGGGGCGCTATCGGCGGTGGTGTACCGCGCCTTCCTGGGCCGCGTGCTGCGCCAGGACGAGCACAACCAAATCCTGGCGACGATCGGCCTTTCGATCCTGATGGTCAACCTCGCGGTCATCCTGTGGTCGCCCAATGCGCGCGCGCTACAGGCGCCGTCGGTGCTGCCAGCGGTCACCATCCTCGGTGCCACCGTGCCCGGAAACAACGTGCTGGTGCTGTTGGTCGGCCTCGCGCTCTATCTCGGCCTCGTCTTGTTTCTCGCGCACACCCGCACTGGCACGCAACTCCGCCTCGCCAGCGACGACCCGGAGTTGGCGATCTATGCCGGGGTGAACGTCGATCGGATGTTCGCCCTCTCCTTCATCATCGGGGGTGCGACGGCCGGGGTCGCCGGCGGGCTAGTCGCGCTGGTGCTGTACGTCCAGCCCGGCGTCGGGACCGACCTCGTCGTGCGTGCCTTCGCGATCGTGGCGCTAGGCGGGATGGGCAGCATCCCCGGCGCGCTGGTCGGTGCCGTCGCGCTCTCGCTGGCAGAGAGTGCGATGAGCACCTTCATCCCTGGCGGCGCCAGTTGGGGCTTCGGCGTCGCCTTCGTTATCCTGGTGCTGGTCCTCATCATCCGCCCCAGTGGCTTGTTCGGGCGCGAGATTCGAGCGTGACGCGCATGATCGCGCTCTATGGCGGCGCCACCGCGCTGATCCTCGGCATCGGATTTGCTGCCGGCCCATACTGGGTCCAACTCGCCATCGGCGTCGCGATCTCCGCGCTGCTCGCACTGTCCTGGGACGTGCTGTCGCGCGCCGGCCTGGTGTCGCTCGGCACGGCGGGCTTCTTCGGCCTCGGCTCCTACAGTTCGGCGCTGCTGGCCGACCCGCTTGGCGCGGGGCTCGCCTGGGTCTGCACGGTGCCGGTCTGCGCGCTGGTAGCCATGGCGCTTGGCCTGATCACGCTGCGGCTGCGGCGGATGTATTTCGCCATCGCCACACTGGCCTTCGCGCTCGCCTTGCAGGTGGTCGTGCTGATCGCCCCCGATCTGACCGGCGGGGCAGGCGGCATCTCGCCGACCGTCATCTTCGGCGGCGATCCGCGGTTCCAGCTTCTGCTGATCGGCGCCTTCCTGTTAGCGGCGCTCGGCATCTCCGACGTATTGCTGACCCCGCGTTTCCGTCCCGCCTTCTTCGTCATTCGCGTCAATCCCGATCTGGCGGCGGCCAGCGGCGTGCCGGTGGTCCGCGCCAAGGTGCTGGCCTTCATGGTGTCCGGCGTGATCGCTGGGTTGGCGGGCGCGAGCTACGGCGGCCTCTACGGCTACGTCGTGCCAGCGGACGTGTTCACGCTGAACTGGAGCGTGCTGCCGCTCGCCGTCACTGTGCTCGGCGGAATGGACACGACCACCGGACCCTTGCTCGGCGCCATCCTCCTGCGCGCGTTAGAGGAGGCGGCGCGCGCCACCGTCGGCGGCGTCGGCTATCAGGTCGTCTATGGTGCGGTGATCATCGGTTTCGTGCTTCTGATGCCGAGCGGCATCGTCGGTCTGGTGCATCGGTTGCGCCAACGGCCCCGCACCGTCGCCGGCCTCGCGCGGACATGACGGGTCCGCTCGAGTTGCAGGACGTGACCGTCGCCTTCGGGGGCCTGCGCGCCATCGACAACCTGTCGGTGGTGTTCGGCGCCGGCGAGATTACCGGCCTGATCGGGCCCAACGGCTCGGGCAAGAGTACGCTGGTCAACACCGTCAGCGGCCAGATCAGGCCAGCGGCAGGACGAATCCGCTTCGCCGGGCGGGAGATCACCAGCCATCGGGCGGACCAGATCGTGCGCGCCGGCCTCGCGCGGACGTACCAGATTCCGCGCGTGCCGCCGCAGCTCACGATCGGCGAGATCATTGGTTTGCCGCTTATCTACGTCGCCCCGCATCGTACCCCGATGCCGGGCCTGACCGATGCCGCCGCGATCGCCCGCTTCTGCGGCCTGACCCAGCCGCTCGATCGGCTCTGCGCCCAGCTTCCGGTGCCCGATCTCCGCCGACTGGAGATCGGCCGCGCGCTCGCCTGCGCGCCCGACACGCTGCTGTTGGACGAAGTGATGGCCGGGCTCTCGCCGGAAGAATCCTCGGGCGTCGTCGACGTGGTTCGGCGCATCCACGAAGCCGGCGTGAGCGTCGTGGTGATCGAGCACGTCATGCGGGTCATTGCCCAGCTCTGCCACCGCGTCGTGGTGCTGAACAACGGCCGTCTACTGGCCGAGGGCGTGCCGCAAGCCGTGCTGCGTGACGCCGGCGTGCGCGAGAGCTACCTCGGCCGGGGGTTCGTCGGATGAGCCTGTTCGCCGCCGAGATCGGCTCCGCCGGCTACGGGCGCCTCACCGTGCTATCGCGCGTCGCCTTGGAGGTGGACCAGGGCGAGGTGCTGGTCGTGCTGGGCGGCAATGGCGCCGGAAAGACGACCACGCTGAAAGCGATGATGGGAACCGTACGTTCGGAAGGCCGGCGGGTGATGCTCGACGGCGCCGACCTCTCGGGCCTGCCGAGTTGGCGCCTGCCGGGCCAGGGCGTGGTGTTCGTCCCCGACGGCGCCCGCTGTTTTCCCAACCTGACGGTGATCGATAATTTGCGCGGCGCCTTCGCCGCCACCCATGCCCGCCATCAGGGCCGCGGTGAGAAGGAACGGCTCGAGAGCGTGCGTGCGCTGTTCCCATTGCTGCGCGAGCGCGCGAGCCAGGTGGCGGCGACGCTGAGCGGCGGGCAGCGGCAGATGCTGGCGGTCGGACGCGCCCTCATGACCAGTCCCCGCGTGTTGTTGCTGGACGAGCCCTCGGCTGGCCTGGCGCCGAAGGTTGTCGAGGAGCTGTTCGAGGCACTGGGCGAGATCAAGAGCGAGTCCGGCTGCGCCATCGTGATGGCCGAGCAGAATGTCGACTACGCGGCGCGCATCGCCGATCGCTGCATCGTGCTGGAGGAGGGCCACGTCGCGCTCTCCGGTGCCATGCGGGACGTGATCTCCCACGAGCGGCTGCGCGTCGCTTATCTCGGTCTGTAGGAGAGAGGAACGGATGCCGCACGTGAACGACGACGTGGTGATCGTGGGCATCGGTGAGACCAGGGTCGGCAAGCTGCCCGGGATGTCGTCGCTGCATATCCAGGCAGAGGCGGTGCTGAACGCAATGGCGGACGCGGGTTGCGTACTGCCCGACGTGGACGGCGTGATCAACCTCGATCCGTACGCGATCCCGCAAAGCATGTTCTCTTCCACCCTGACCGAGTATCTCGGCCTGCGCCCTTCCTTCATCTCGACCGTCGACGTGGGTGGGACGGTAAGCGCAATGACCATGCTGCAGCAGGCGGTCTGGGCGATCCGCAGCGGCCATTGCAGCCTCGCGGTCTGTGTCTACGGCGAGAATACGCTGACCGGACGCCCCGCCGGCGTGCAAGGGCTGATGATGCGCAATCTGCTCGGCGGCGAGGAGTGGGAGGAACCGTTCGGCGTCCAGGGCATGGTGATCCCCTACGCGTTGGTGGCGCAACGCTATCTATCCCAGTACGGCGCGACCGAGGATGATCTGGGTGCGGTCGCCGTTGTTACCCGCCGGCACGCCTTGCTCAACGCCAACGCGCAGATGAAGAAACAGATGACGCTGGTCGACCATCACGCCAGCCGGATGATCAGTGCGCCGCTGCGCCTGCTGGATTGCTCGCTTGTCTCGGATGGCGGCGGGGCGGTGGTGCTGGCCGCCCGCGACCGCGCCGCCCGCCTGCCGCGCCGCCCGGTGATTATCCGCTCCATGGCGATGCGCGCGACCCACAACTCGGTGGCGCAACTGCCCGACATCGAGCGCTTCGGCATGGCGGAGGCGGCACGTGACGCATTCGAGTCAGCCGGCGCTGGCCCGCGCGACATGAACCTTGCCGCGCTGCACGACGCCTTCACCATCTCCGTGCTGGTGACGTTGGAAGCGATGGGTTTCGCCTCGCCGGGCGGCGCCGGCGACTACATCCGTGGTGGTGCCGCTTCGCTCGGTGGGTCGTGCCCGGTTAACACGCATGGCGGTCTGCTGTCGCAGGCGCATATCGGCGGCATGCTGCACATCACCGAGGCGGTGCGTCAGCTGCGCGGCGAGGCCGGCGTCCGCCAGGTGCCGGACGCACGCCTCGCCGTCGTGTCCGGCAATGGCGGCGTGTTCTCGGTCTGCGGCGCGATGGTGCTGGAAAGGGGCTGAACATGGAGCCGATCCGCGCCATCCTTCCCAACCCGACGCAGGACTCCGAAGCGTTCTGGGCTGCCTGCGACGCCGGGCGCCTGGCCCTACCGCGTTGCATCGCGTGTGGGCACGTCTTCTTCTATCCGCGCCTGATGTGCCCGCGCTGCGGCGGACGCACGCTCGACACGCTGGAAAGCGCCGGGCATGGGACCGTCTTCTCCTTCACCCATGTCGCCGTATCGTTCTACGGCCCGTCCTGGGACTCGCAGCTTCCCTACACGGTCGTCCTGGTCGACCTCGACGAAGGTCCTCGGATGCTCAGCCGGCTGGTCGGCGAAGGGCGCGAGCGCCTGCGCGTCGGCGACCGCGTCGGCATCCGTTTCGTCGAGTTCGAGGGACACACGCTGCCGTATTTTGAACGTCGCGAGGTCTGAGCGATGGACCCGATCGCCCGCATCTCCCGACTTCTCAATCCGCGCAGCATCGCCATCGTCGGCGCTTCGCGGGCGGCGAACAAGATGGCCGGGCAGGTGATTCCGATGCTGCTTGCCGGCGGCTACACCGGCCGCGTCCTGCCGATCAACCCGCGCTACACGGAGGTCGCCGGGCAGCCCTGCTACGCCTCTCTGGCCGACGCGCCCGACGGCATCGATCACTGCGTCATCGCGGTCGCGAAGGAGCGAGTGGCCGCGGTGCTGGCGGAGTGCCGGCGCAAGGGCATTCCCGGCGCGAGTATCTTCTCTTCCGGCTACGCCGAAGCCGGCGAATCGGGTGTGGCGGCGCAGCAGGAGTTGCAGGACGCCGCGGGCGATATCGTCTTTCTCGGGCCGAACTGCATGGGTTTCGCCAATCTGGTCGACCGCGTGCTCGCGGCGCCGGCCAGCATCTTCGGTCACGACGCCGCTGCGGGCGACATCGCGCTGCTGTCGCAAAGTGGCGGACTCGCGTTCGCCTCGCTGGGATTTTTCGCCCAGCAGGCGGGAATGCGATTCAGCTACATCGTCAATACCGGCAATTCGGCTGGAATTTCCTACACCGACCTCGTGGGATTCGCCTTCCGTGACGCCGCGACCCGGGTGGTCGTCGCGGTGACGGAAAGCGAGCGTGCCGCCGCACAGGTGATCGAGGCGGTTCGCCGAGACGGCCTGCTCAAACCGGTCGTGCTGCTCAAGCTCGGGCGCGGCGAGACCGGGCGGCGCATGGCGCTGTCGCACACCGGCTCGCTGGCAGGTGACGACCGGGTGGCACGGGACTGCGCGCGCCAACTCGGCATCGTCTGCGTCGACGACATCGACGACGTGCTGGCCGCCGCCGAGTTGCTCCGGCGCGGTATCACCCAGGAGCAGACCGGCGGTCTGGCGGCGATCTGCATTTCCGGCGGCAACGTCACGCTGTTCGCCGATCAGGCCGACGCGCACGGGCTCGGTTTCGCCGACCTCCTGCCGGCGACCGAATCCCG
>JBDTFI010000473.1:0-4706 GCA_039938035.1 Acetobacteraceae bacterium
ATTTACAAGACCAGCCGTGAGGAAGCGGTGCGGGTCGCCGCGCACGAGACCAAGACCGGGGCTCAGGAATAGAACTCCGACCGACCGAGCTCCTGAATCGTAGACTGCTACCGGAGCGGTCGATACGTCCGCGCCGCCCGTGCGCCCATCCAGAAGTCGATTGAGCAAGGCGAAAGACCCGGCTGGGAAGCACGGACGACCGCATAGCTCTGGAACCGGGACGGCGGGCGCGCCGCTGCGGCCTCAAGAACGATAGCGCCTGCATAGGCACTCTCGACGAGGCCGGGCAGGCTATGGCCTCCGATTAGTTCCCCAATGTGCGGTCGATCTGTTCCGCGACAATCACAAACCTTGTCGCATTGCCTCGCCTGAAATGCTCCCGTCGGATGACCTGTTGCCTCACGTAATTTGCTCCCGACCGGTGTTCGCCGGTGGGGGCGAGCATGAGGTTGATCAGCATGACGACACGCGACGAGTTGGTTCGATGAGTTCGGATTTCAGGGCCCGCCCTCGTAGCGGGTCTTGGCGTGTACCGGTTCAGGGTTCGGCTTACTCCAGATGCGGGTTCCGACGTAAGCCGCCCACCTATTCCGATCTGATAGCGCTCGGCGTTCTGAGCTGATGGCGCCCATGGTTCCGATCTCAAGCCGCCCACCATTCTGACGATGCCGCCCACCCCGGACTGACCGAGGTGAGCGGGGGGGAATGGATTGTCTCGCGGGTCAGCACTGACCCGGCTTCCAGTGCCGCCATCGCAATCGATGGAGAGGCGGGATGCCGACACAGAGGCTGTCCATGCGGCGGATACGGCAATTGCTGGGGTTGCACTTCGGTGCCGGGGCAAGCACGCGGGCGATCGGGCGGGAGCTGGGCGTCGCACCGAGCACAGTGCGGGAGTACCTGGGCCGGGCGGCCGCGGCGGGGATCGGCTGGCCGCTGGCGGCGGACGTCACCGACGAGAGCCTGCTGGCGCGGCTGTTCGTCAATGCGGGCGTGCGTGCCGGGGCGCGCTTCCACGCCGAGCCCGACTGGTCGGCGCTGGTTCGGGAGCTCAAGCGTCCTGGCGTCAACCTGCTGGTGCTGTGGGATGAGTATCGGGCAGTTCACCCGGACGGGTATGCCTACAGCCGGTTCTGCGAGTTGTTCCGCGAGTTCGAGCGGCGACTTTCGCCGACGATGCGCCAACAGCACGTGGCCGGGCACAAGGCGTTCGTCGACTACTCCGGCAAGCGGGTGCCGATCACCGATCCGGTGACGGGCCAGGTCCGCATGGCGGAGATCTTCGTGGCCGTGCTCGGCGCCTCCAGTCTCACCTACGCCGAGGCGACCTGGACGCAGGCGCTGCCCGACTGGATCGGCGCCCACGTGCGCATGTTCCGCTTCTTCGGAGCGGTGCCACGGCTGCTGGTACCCGACAACCTCAAGAGCGGCGTCAACAAGGCCTCGTTCTACGACCCCGAGGTGAACCGCAGCTACGCGGCGATGGCGGCGCACTACCGTGTGGGCATCCTGCCAGCCCGGCCGCGGCGCCCGCGCGACAAGGCGCCCGTCGAGGCGGGGGTAAGATTCGCACAATCGTACATCATCGGCCGGCTGCGCAACGTCACGTTCTTCTCCCTGGCCGAGTGCAATGCCGCCATCGCCGGCGCCTTGGAGCGGATGAACGGACGCGAGATGCGCCGCCTTGGCGTCAGCCGCCGCCAGCTGTTTGAGACAGTCGAGCGGCCCGCCATGCAGGCGCTGCCACAGGACGAGTACGAATATGCCGAGTGGCGTCTCGCCCGCGTCGGCATCGACTATCACGTCGAGGTCCAGGGCTTCCTCTATTCGGTGCCCTACACCCTCATCCGCGAGCAGGTGGACACCCGCGCCACGGCCCGGACCATCGAAGTGTTCCATCGCGGCAAGCGCGTCGCCGCCCATGCCAGGCGCTACGGCGGACCGCGGCACGGCACCCAGCCCGAGCACATGCCGAGCGCGCACCGGCGTTATGCGGAGTGGACGCCGGAGCGCCTGCAGCGTCAGGCCCGCGGCATCGGGCCGACCACCGAGGCGCTGATCATCGCCGTGCTGGCGCGTCGGCCGCATCCGGAACACGGCTTCCGCACCTGACTCGGCGTGCTGCGCCTGTTCCGTGTTCTTGAGGCTGTCCGCGCCGAGGCGGTCAGCCTGCGCGCGATCGAGATCGGCGCGCTGTCCTACGCCTCCGTCGCCTCGATCCTCAAACACCGGCTCGATCGCCCGGCGTCGCCGCAAGCCGCGGACGGCGCCCCGCTCCTGCACGACAACATCCGCGGCTCTCGCTACTACCATTAGGAGACTGACATTGCTCAATCATCCGACACTCGACCTGTTGCACGAACTCGCGCTGGACGGCATGGCGAAGGGCTTCCGGGAGATGATGGACAACCCGGAAAGCCACGCGCTCGATCATGCGGAGTGGCTCGGCATTCTGCTGGAGCGCGAGAGCACGCAGCGCCAGCAGAAGCGCTTCGAGAGCCGGGCCAAGAACGCCAAACTGCGCCACCTCGCCGCAGTCGAGGACGTCGATTATCGAACACCGCGCGGGCTCGATCGCACGATGTTCCTGAAGCTGGCGGGCTGCGACTGGATCCGGGAACGGCGCCATTGCCTGCTGACCGGACCGGCCGGCGTGGGCAAATCCTGGCTCGCCTGCGCGCTCGGCTACAAGGCCTGCCGCGAAAATCTGTCGGTGCTCTACCACCGCATGCCCCGGCTATTTGCCGCCCTGGCGCTGGCCCGAGGCGATGGCCGGTACGCCAAGCTGCTGCACCAGCTCGCCCGGGTCGATCTACTGATCCTGGACGATTGGGGGCCGGAACCGCTACAGCACGAACAGCAGCGCGATCTGCTCGAGATCGCCGAGGACCGCTACAATGCCGGCTCGCTGATCAT
This sequence comes from Acetobacteraceae bacterium, assembly GCA_039938035.1. Classification (GTDB taxonomy): domain Bacteria; phylum Pseudomonadota; class Alphaproteobacteria; order Acetobacterales; family Acetobacteraceae; genus DATFDN01. The sequence continues at coordinate 2,917 of JBDTFI010000473.1, forward strand.
CACCAGCCAGGTGCCGATCGACCACTGGTATGAAATCGTCGGCAACCCGACGCTGGCCGATGCCATCCTGGACCGGATCATCCACAACGCGCACCGGGTCGAACTCAAGGGCGAAAGCCTGCGCAAGCCGCGAACTGCCGCTTGACCCCGGCAACACCGCCATGACATGACCATACTCGACCTACGAGACGACCCCACCCTGGGCGCCATCAGATCGGTTTGATGGGCGGCATCAGTTTGGAACGGTGCGCGGATCACGCTCGGTATACCCGGGCGGCTTCGTCGGAATCCGCATCCAACCGCGTATGCTCCGGGCTGTTCATCCTGAAGCCGCTCCAGCAGCTCGCGTCCGGTCAGCCACGGCTCGGCCTCAAACCACTCATGCAACTGCCCCGTCACCGCTACGAGCGGATCCGGACGACGCCGACCACGCTTGGCCTTCTCCTTGGGTCTGCTCGTCGGGCGCACCTCGCCCTCCCGCCATGCCGTTCGCAGGCCCGACAGGAACTCTTCCAGCGTCGGCGCAGTTGGCGCCATCATCTCGCCAGACACGGGACGATCAGCAATTTCCACAAGCCGCTGCTGGCCAAACCGGATCGCGTTCAGCAGCTCGACGGGGTCCAACGAAGCGTAAACCGCCGCCACACGCTCGCGCGTGGCCGCCGCCGTTCGCGGGTCCGATAGCAGACGCTGGTGCGGCGTGGCGGGCGCATAATACCGCTTCGTCACCTTGGCGCCGGCGCGACTTCTCCGCCAGCTTGAACGAGGGCTGGAAGAAGTTCACGAACAGACCCAGCGATCGATACAGGTCAGCCAGCGCGGCCGCGGCCTCAAGTCCCTCATAGCGCCGGTAACCAACAGTGTGACGGACCACCGCGCCGTTCTTCTGCTCAACCCACGCTTGGTCGTTCTTGCGGTACGGCCGCGAGCGAGTGAACTCCACCCCGGCCCCCATGCAGTAGTCCCGCACCGTCTCGTTCATGAATACGCTGTCGTTGTCCGTGTCGAACCCAACCAACGCAAACGGCAACAGCTTGCGCAGCTCGCTCAGCACCGCCGTCAGCAGCTTCTGCTCGCGCACCAGCACCGGCGCGCATTCCGTCCACCCGGTCGCGATGTCGGTCAGCGTCAGCGTCTGCACGTAGCTGCCCTTCGCCGTCGGCCCGCTATGCGCCACCAAATCCGCCTCCATGAACCCGAGCGGTGGGTCGTCCCAGTCGCTGAAGGTGCGAACCGCGACGCTGCGCCGGATCGCTGCCGATGGAGGCGAACGCCGGCGTGGCCGTCCTTGCGTAGCGCCTCGCGCCTCCCGCAAAGCCCGGTCCATCGTCGCCGCGCTCATCGTCAGCAAGCCCGTCCGCACCTCGGGCACCAGTTGAAGGTGACCATGCCGCTCCATCGCCGGAACCAGGATCGGCAGCAGTGGACGCAGCCGTTTGCCGCAGATCCGGTCCGACGCCTCCCAAACCACAATCAGAGCCTCGCGCGTGGCTTGGTCATACACCCGGCGCTCCGGGCGCGGACTGGACCGTCCGCCCGACACGCCGGCGCGCAGCAGCCGCATCGCATGCTTGCGGTGATGACCCGTCAGCGCCGCGAACTCGTCCAACATCCGGCCACGATCCCCCCGGCTGCCCACAGCGTACCGGCCCGCTAACGCCCGAACCAACTCGTCGCGCGTCGTCATGCTGATCAACCTCATGCCCGCCCCCACCGGCGAACACCGGTCGGGAGCAAATTACGTGAGGCAACAGGTCATCCGACGGGAGCATTTCAGGCGAGGCAATGCG
>JBDTFI010000474.1:0-3403 GCA_039938035.1 Acetobacteraceae bacterium
CCCAGTATGCGCTGCCGGCGAGCGTCGGCAGGATGACGCTCAACACCACGACGCCGATGCCGACCGCGAGTTGAAGCGGGGTGGACTCGACGGTCAGCCAGGCTCGTCGGCGCCCGGTGTCGGGAAGAACGTCGCTGCCGCTCATGCCGCTCAGACGCGCCGCGCCGCGGGGCGGCCGAACAGGCCCTCCGGACGGATCATCAGCACGATCACCAGCAGCGCGAGCGATACCGCGTCCTGGAACTCGCCGCCGTAGGTGTAGGCCGCGTACATCGACGCCATGCCGACCAGCAGCCCGCCGACCAGGGCACCAAGGTCACTGCCGAGACCGCCGATCACCGCGGCGACGAAGCCGTTCAGCGCGTAGGAAATGCCGGAATCGTTGGCGATCGCGATCACCGGGGCGGCGACGAAGCCGGCCGAGCCGACGATTAGCCCGCTGATCGCGAAGGCGATGATCTGCAACTGGCGCACCCGGATGCCGGCCGCCCGCGCGGCGTCCAGATCCTGCGCGATCGCGCTGATCGCGAGGCCGGCCAGCACGCGCGTGTGAAACCAGTGCAGCACCCCAAACCAGAACAGCGCCAGCGCCAGCGCGATCGCATAGGGGGCGGGAACGCGCGTGCCAAGGAACCAGAAGGCGGGGAAGGGGCTACGCACCGATTGTGACGCGGTCCCCTGGAATATCAGGATCACCGCGCCGATGATCACCGCTACCGCGAGCGTGGTGATCAGCCAGGAATGCTGCTCCACCGAGGAGCGCAACGGCAGCAGCGTGATGTATCCTTGCACCGCCAGCAGTGCGGCGATCAGCAGCGCGGACGCCGGCAGCAGCACGAACCACTCCCCCATGCCGGGCGCGGACGGCAGCACCAGGAAGGCGAACATCCCGCCCAGGACCAGCATGTTGCCCTGGGCGAAGTTCAGGATGCCGCTTGAGTTGAATACCACATTGAAGCTCATGCCCACCAGCGCGAAGACGGCGCCGATGCCGATGCCATGCACGAGGACGATCAGCGTGTCCTGCATCGATTTGGGCCGGCTTCAGCAGCCGTAGCGTTGCTGGATGCCGCCCTCCAGCAGGCGGTCGGGGTAGACGGCGGTCACCGCGTCCGGGCCGATCAGGAAATGCGAACTTGGGCTGGCCGCGAGGCTACCGAGAATGCCCTTGTGATTTTTCGCATTGGCCTCGATCCAGGCGGTGATCGTCGGCCCGTCGGTCTTGCCGCCGTTCGCCTCGATCGCGTCCTTCATCAGCTGCACGCCGTCGTAGATCGTGGCGGCGAATTGCATCGAGAGATGCGCCGCCTGCTCCGGCCGGAATGCCTTCGCTCTCGCCACGAAATCGAGGAAGGCCTTCGGCGTGTCGGCCTCGGTGCAGTAGGTGAACGCCTTGTACGCGATGCCGGTGACGTCGTGCGTGTGCAAGGACTCCTTGCCGGCGCCCTTGATCACGGCGGCGGCGAAGGTCGCGATTGTGTAGTTGCCGGTGACCTTCGCGTTCCAGCCGAGATCATCGAGGCTCTTGAGGGCATTGCCGCCGTCCTCGCCGCTGCTCGGAAACAGGAACAGCGTGTCGGGGTTGCCGCGCTTTAGCGCCAGCAGTTGCGGGGTCATATCCACCGCGCGGTACTGGAATTGCTGCGTGCCGGTGAGCTTGAGGCCGTGCGACTCCATCTCGCGCTTCATCGCCTCGACGAAGGAGTTCGCTTGCGCGCCGCTGTCCGACAGGATGGCTCCCGATTTTGCGGACAGTGCCGTCGCCGCCTGGGCGACCATCGCCTTGGCCTGGGAATCGGCGTCGATCAGCAGGCTGAAATAATAGGGTGCCAGCTTCGGCGTGATCAGCTCGGACCCGGTCGCGCCCATCTGCGGGATCTTTGCCTCGTTCAGGATCGGTGCGGCGGCCATCAGGACCTGGCTGATGATCGGGCCGAACACGATGTCGACCTTGTCCTGCTGCACGAGGCGCTTGATCTCGCCGACCCCGACCGTGGGATCGGTCTGCGTGTCGGCCGTGAACACTTCGAGCTTGCGTCCGTCGATGCCCCCGGCGGCGTTGATCTCCTTGACCGCGAGGTCGATCCCGAGGCGGGCGGCTTCGGCGGGGGTGGCGGCGGCGCCGGTCAGATCCAGGAATTCGCCGACCTTGATCGGCGGCTTCTGTGCGGCGGCGGGGCCGGTGATCGCCAGCGCGGTGGCGAACAACGCGATCGCCAAACCGTACGCGCTGGGCATGTGCAGGCGAAATGTTGTCCGCATCGCGGCCTCCCTGATGTCGCACGCTCTTGGGCGTACCACCCCATCCTTGTGCGACGCCGGTTGCATCGTCAATCTCGCGGGTGGATCGACGAGGGGAACCGCGATGGCGGCGGATTTGCAGGGGCGGATTTGCGTGGTCACGGGCGCCGCGAACGGCATCGGCCGAGCGAGCGCGCTGTACCTCGCGCGCGCGGGTGCCGATCTTGCCGTGCTGGATCGCGAGGCCGAGCCGCTCGCCGCGCTCGCCCGCGAGATCGAGGCGCTCGGCCGTCGCGCCTTCGCATTGACGCTTGACTGCACCGAGCGGGCGGCGGTGGAGGACGCATTCCGCCGCATCGCGGCGCAGTGCGGCCCGGTGGACGTGCTGTTCAATAATGTCGGCCAGAGCGCGCGCGAACGTGCGACCGAGTTCTGGTCTTCCGATCCCGACACCTGGGATTTCGTGCTGAAAGTGTCGCTGCGCACCGCCATGCTGTGCACCCGCCAGGTGGTCGGCGGGATGCGCGAACGCCGGGCCGGCAAGATCATCAACATGTCGTCGGAATCCGCCTTCTACGGCGACCTGGGCCTGGTCGACTACAGCGCCGCGAAGATGGGGGTGGTCGGCTTCACCAGGGCGCTAGCGCGCGAACTCGCGCCGTTCCGGGTGAACGTGAACGCGGTGGCGCCCGGCGCGATCCGCACCCGCGCGCATGACCGGCTGCCGGCGGAGGTGATCGACCGCATTCGCGACAGCACTCCGATGGGCTATATCGCCGAGCCCGAGGATGTCGGCAATGTCGTCGTGTTCCTGGCGAGCGAGGATAGCCGGTTCATCACCGGCCAATCACTGCTGATCGACGGTGGAAGATGGATGATCTGAGGCAACACATGCGCGTTGGCATCGAAGTCGGGGGCACCTTCACCGATCTGGTCGCGGTGGATGGCGAGCGGATCGAGATCGTCAAGGTGCCGAGCACGCCGGCAAGTCCCGACATCGGCGCGTTCGCGGCGATCGGCGCGGCCGAAATTTCCCCCGCGCGCGTCACCGATCTGGTGCACGGCTCCACCGTCGCCACCAACGCGATCCTGGAGCGCAAAGGCGCGAAAATTGCTTTCGTCACCACGCGCGGATTCCGCGACATCCTGTTCCTGCAACGCC
>JBDTFI010000475.1:0-2661 GCA_039938035.1 Acetobacteraceae bacterium
ACGCCCGTGACGTGCTGGTGCTCGGCCCCTTGTGCGGCGCCGCCGACCCCGCCGATCCATTCGCCGCCCTGCCGCGAGGCGCGCTGATCGGCACCGCCTCGACCCGCCGGCAGGCCCAGCTTCTGCATGTCCGCCCCGATCTTCGGACGACCGTGTTGCGTGGCAACGTCCAGACGCGGCTGGACAAGATCGCCGCCGGCGCGTGCGATGCCTCGGTGCTCGCGCTCGCCGGGCTGCGCCGGCTGGGGCTGGAGGCGCGGGCCACATTGGTCCTCGACCCGGACATCATGGTGCCGTCGGCCGGGCAGGGGATCATCGGGGTGACGGTGCGTGCCGACGACGGCGAACTGCGCGCCCTGCTCGGCGGCATCGAGGACAAGGAGGCGCGGGTGGTGTCCACCGCGGAGCGGGCGCTGCTGGCGGCGCTCGACGGATCGTGCCGCACACCGATTGGCGCCTATGCCCGCCTGCTTCCCGGCGGGGAGCTGCACCTGACGGGGCTGGTCGCGCGCCCGGACGGCTCGTTCCTGCTGCGGCGCGCGCTGACCGGGCGGGCGAGCGAGGCGGCGCAGATCGGGGCGGCGCTGGGGGCCAGCCTGAAGGCGGATTCGCCGTCCGATGTGTTCGGATAAAGTCCTGATCACCCGTCCGGCGCCCGATGCGGAGGCGACGGCGCGGCGGGTGGCGGCGATGGGGTTCGAGCCCATCGTTGCGCCGATGCTGACGATCCGGGCGCTGGCGGCGCGAATGCCCGCGCGCATCGACGCCGTGCTGCTGACCAGCCGCAACGCCTTGCCCGGTCTGCCGGCGTCGCTTCACGGCCTCCCGTTGCTGGCGGTGGGCGCGGCGAGCGCGGGGGCGGCGCGGGCGCGGGGTTTCACCGATGTCCGTCACGCCAACGCCGACACCGCCGCGCTGCGCGCGCTCCTGGCAAGGACCGTGGCGCCCGGCTCCGCGCTGCTGCTGCCCACGTCGCGCGGGCAGGGCCACGAATTGGCGGCGGCGCTGCGGGCGGATGGCTGCATCGTGCATCGGCGCGCGGTGTATGAGGCCCGTCCCACGCGGGCGTTGCCCGCCGAGGCACGGGCGGCGCTCATCGAGGGGCTGCGTGCCGCGCTGTTCTTCTCCGCCGCGACCGCGCAGGCTTTCGTCGCCGCCGTCCGCCGTGCCGGACTGGACACCGAAACGCGAGGCATCGATGCCTGCGCTATCGGCGAGGCGGCCCGCGTGGCATTAGAGGCGCTCCCCTGGCGGCGCGTGCGCGTCGCCGCCGGCCCCACCCAGGACGATCTGCTCGTATTGCTCCGATGACCGAAGAAGCATCTCCCATTCCGCCCGGAACCGAACCGGACGCCGCCGCACCGGTGCTCGATGCGCCGTTGCCGCCCCCCCCGCCGCCGCCGCCTCGGCGTCAGCCCCCGACGCTGGTGCCGTGGGTGTTCGCGCTGGCCTTCATCGTGCTGGGCTGGGCCGTGATGTTCCTGTGGCTGCATCCGGCCACGACCTCCGGGCCGAGCCCGGAGGCGCAGCGCGTCGACACGCTCGCCCAGCAGGTCCAGACGCTCGACGTCGAGACGAAGCAACTCGCTTCCCGCCCTGTCGCGCAGCCCCAGGCGCTCGCCGCCGTGCAGGCGCGGTTGGCCGACCTCGCGGCCCGCAAGCCGCCGGCGCCCGATCTGTCGGCGTTGGAGGGTCGGTTGACCGCGCTGGAGCGGCAGAAAGCAGCGCCTCCCGCCGTGGATCTGGCGCCGCTGCAACAGAAACTCGCGGGCGTGGAGCAGCAGGTCGCGGGGCTCGCCTCGGTCCGCGGGCAATTGGAGAAACTCGACCACGATCAGCAGGCGCTCGTCGCCCAGGTGCAGGGTCTGACCGCCGGGGCGAAGAACGCCGATTCCGGGCTGGGCGGGCGGATCGACGAGCAAGGCAAGGCGATCGACGCCCTGCGCGGCGAGGTCGGGCGGATCGACGCCAGCCTGGGCCGCACGACGCAAGCCGCGCGCGCCGAGGCGGCGCTATCGGCGTTGCAGGCCGGCCGCCCGCTCGGCACCGTTCCCGGCGCCCCGCCAGCGGTCGCGCGCTTTGCGACCGAGCCTCCGCCCACCGCGGCATCGCTGCGCCGTGCCTTCCCGGAGGTCGCGCAGGCGGCGCTGGCGGCGAGCCGGCCGGATGACGCCGACAAGCACTTCCTCGATCGGGTGTGGACGCGGGCGCAGAACCTGGTGACGGTGCGCCAGGGCGATCATGTGCTGGTGGGTGACCCGGCGGCGGGCGTCATCGCGCGCGCCCGCGACGACCTCGATGCCGCCGATGTGGCGGGCGCCGTCGATGCGCTCTCGACGCTGACCGGGCCCCCCGCCCAGGCGGTCGCCGGCTGGCTGGGCTCGGCGCGGGCATTGCTGGAGGCGCGGGCGGCGCTGATCGGCATGGCGGGGCAACACTGATGCTGCGCGTACTGTTCGCCCTGATCGTCGCCGCCATCGTCCTGGCCTGCGCGTGGTTCCTCGCCGGCCTGCCCGGCGCCATCACCGCCACGATCGGGCAGACCACGTTCCAGGCGGCGACCCCGGTCGTCGCACTGGGGCTGCTGATCGGCTTCCTCGTGCTCTACGCGCTGTTCCGTCTCCTCGGCGCGCTATGGCGGCTGCCACGTGCCATGTCGGC
>JBDTFI010000476.1:0-4518 GCA_039938035.1 Acetobacteraceae bacterium
GCATGTGCGGATGTACGTGTGCGGGCCGACCGTCTATGACCTCGCCCATGTCGGCAACGCCCGTCCGGTCGTCGTCTTCGACGTGCTGGCCCGGCTTCTGCGACGGTTGTTTCCGCGCGTCACCTACGTTCGCAACATCACCGACATCGACGACAAGATCAACGCGCGCGCACACGAAGCGGGCGAGCCGATCGGGGCGATCACGGCACGCACCGCGGCCGACTTCCACACGGACATGGCCGCGCTCGGCAACCTGCCGCCCGACGAGGAGCCGCGCGCGACCGACAACGTCGGCGGAATGATCACGCTGATCGAGCGGCTGATCGCCTCGGGTCACGCCTACGCGGCCGAGGGGCACGTCCTGTTCGCCGTGGCGAGCTTCGCCGAATACGGCCGCCTGTCCGGGCGCAGTCCCGACGAGTTGCTGGCCGGCGCGCGCATCGATGTCGCGCCCTACAAGCGCGATCCTGGCGACTTCGTCTTGTGGAAACCCTCGACTCCGGAACTGCCCGGCTGGGACAGCCCGTGGGGACGCGGCCGGCCGGGCTGGCACATCGAGTGCAGTGCAATGGCCTGGCGCTATCTCGGCGCCGATTTCGACATCCACGGCGGCGGCTCGGACCTGATCTTCCCGCACCACGAGAACGAGGTCGCGCAGAGCCTGTGCGCCCTGCCCGGCAGCCACTTCGCCCGCTACTGGATGCACAACGGGATGCTGACGGTGAACGGCGAGAAGATGTCGAAAAGCCTGGGGAACTTCTTCACCATCCGAGACGTGCTGGCGAAGGCGCCGGGCGAGGCGATCCGGCTGATGCTGCTGCGCACGCACTACCGCGCCCCTCTCGACTTCACCGATCAGGCGCTGGTGGAGGCGCGTCGCGAACTGGACAGATTCTATCGGGCGTTGGCGCGCTTTCCGGCTGCACCGGTGGCGCCGGTCGTGCCTTTGATGGTGATGGAGGCGCTGTGCGACGATCTGAACACGCCGCTGGCGATCGCAAAAATGCACGTGTTCGCGGATGAGGTTTTCGCTGGCGGCTCCTGGGCGGCATCTGGGCTGCGCGCAGCGGGAGACGTTCTCGGCCTGCTTCCGCAGACTCCCAATATGTGGTTCCGCGGTGACGCCGATGCTGTTGAAATCGAAGCCGCCATCGCCGAGCGCCGCGCCGCCCGCGCATCCCGCGATTTCGCTCGCGCGGACGCGATCCGCGACCAACTGTCCGCGCGCGGCATCCTGCTGGAAGATTCGCCCTTGGGGACTACTTGGCGCCGCGCGCCGAAATGACCGGGCGCGACGGCGGCGCCGACCTCGCGCCGATCGGCAATTCTCCGGTCGTGATCCTCGTCCGCCCGCAATTGGCCGACAACATCGGCGCCTGTGCCCGCGCGATGGCCAATGGCGGTCTGTTCGACCTCCGCCTGGTCGCCCCGCGCGACGGCTGGCCGCAGGAGAAGGCATGGCGCACCGCCTCGGGAGCCGACAAAATCCTGGACGCCGCGAGCATTCACCCCGACGTCGCCGACGCGGTCGCCGACCTGCACCACGTCCTCGCCACCTGCCCGCGCCCGCGCCACGTCATCAAGCCGCTGCTCACCGCGCGCGGCGCGGCGGCGGAGCTGCGCGCGATCTGCGCCCGCGACCTGCGCGTCGGCCTGCTGTTCGGCCCGGAGCGCGCCGGCCTCGACAACGACGACATGGCACGCGCCGATGCCCTGGTGCGCTATCCGCTGAACCCCGACTTCCTCTCGCTCAACCTTTCGCAGGCCGTCATGGTCATGGCCTACGAATGGTGGGTCGCCGCCGACGCCACCCCGCCCCGCGCGCTGATGACCAACGAGACGCGGATCGCGACGAAGGGGGAGCTGGACAATTTCCTGACCCATCTGACCGGGCAACTCGATTCCTGCGGCTTCCTGCGCAACCTGCCCAAGCGCCCCGGCATGGTTCGCAACATCCGCCATCTGTTCGAGCGCGGCGAGGTGACCGAGCAGGAGCTGCGGACGCTGCATGGGATCGTGAGTGAGCTTGCAGCCGGGCGCCGGTGAGCGAATCAGCTCGTACATGCGGATTCACGCACTTTCCCGACTGGAAACGTAGAATTCTTGTTTTTCTTACATGCTTCGACTATTCAGAAAATGAGTGTCGGAAATGTGAGCGATGCCAACCGAAATCTGCATCACGATCGATGTTGAATTCAGCATCGGGGGGGCCTTCACCTCGCCCAACACCCATCGGCCGATCGGCGAGGAGAACGTGCTCTGCCACGCCTCTGGCCAGGAAAATGGCCTGGGCTTCCTGCTCGACGTCTTTCGCGACCACGGAATATCGGCGACGTTTTTCGTCGAAACCCTGCAATCATCCTATTTCGGAGACGCTCCGATGGGGCGCATCGTCGAGCGCATCCTGCACCATGGTCAGGACGTCCAGCTGCATATCCACCCGGTCTGGCGTGTTTTTCGGAAATCGGACCGGCAAGTCCGAGCATCCAAGCCGCCGCCGAGCGATTCCTGCGAGGGTCGGTCTCTCGCGGAAATGCAGGATGTGATTGGCGACGGCCTCGCGCGCCTCCGTCGTATCTGCGACCCGGCCCCGATCGCGATGCGAACCGGCAACCTGCGCGCCGACCGCACGGTCTACCTTGCCATGTCGGCCTGCGGCCTTAGGGTCGCTTCGAACGTGGGGGCCGGCTGGTGGACGCCAGATGATCCGGACCTCCGCCTTTGGGGCGGGCGGACTCGAGTAGCCGGCGTGCTTGAGGTCCCGGTCACAACTTACAATCAGGGCCGAAAAGGATATCCGCGGCTGCTGACCACGTCCGGAGCGTCCTTCACCGAAACCAAGGCCCTGCTCCGGCGGGCGCGGGACAAAGCCGTGCAGACGGTGGTCATGCTGACCCATACGTTCGATTTCCTCGGCCGAGACCGTCTCCAAGTCGGCGGCCCGCGCGCCAATCCGCTCGTCAAGCGGCGGATGGAGAAGGTCTGCGCCTTCATTGCCGGCAATCCAAAGGACTTCGCGGCGGTCAGCTTCGCGCAAGCGGCTCCGGTGTGGCTCGACTCCCCTGACGTGAAGCCGCCGTCGCTCACCGCGCCGCTGATCCCTGTCCTGTTGCGGATCGCCCAGAACGGCACCAACGAGTTGATCTTGGCACGGTAGTTTTAGGCCCCGAACGCCCGTTGCAGGAACACCCCGCCCAGATCGATCCCCACCTCGTCGATCCCGTGTCCCAGTCCCGGCCGATAGCTCGCCTCGACCGGCACGCCCGCCGCCCGCAACGCCCGTTCGGCGTCGCGGGAGCGGATGACCGGCACGACGTCGTCGGCCTCGCCATGCACCAGCAGCACCGGGGCGCGGTTGGTCAGTTCCGACGCCAACGCCTCCGGCGCCAGCAGCGCGCCGGAGTAGGCGAGGATCGCGCGCGGCGCGGCGGCGCGACGCAGGCCGGCGAACAGCACCGTCATCGCACCCTGGCTGAAGCCCATCAGGGCGTAGGCGGTCGCCGGCAAGCCGAGGCGCTCCAGCTCCGCGTCGATGAACGACCCCAGCAGGGCCGTCGCGGCCCGCACGCCGTTCGCCATGATCGCGGGCGTGCGGTTGGCGACGCTGAACCACTGCCGGCCCGGCCCATACGGGTCCTGATCGTAATGCTCCGGGGCGCTCGGGGCGACGAAGGCGGCGTTCGGCGCGGCGCCCGACCAGGCGGAGGCGAGGCTGATCAGGTCGTGCCCGTCCGCGCCGACGCCGTGGCACAGCACCATAAGCTGGCGCGCCGCGCCGTCGGCGGCCGGGTTGACGCGCGGACCATCGAGCGTCGCCATGCGAGAAACCCCTCTTGCCAGATCAGCGGCGTAGCGCCTTGTCTGCGCCGGTGTCCATCGTCGCCCGCTTCGCCCCCAGCCCGACCGGCTATCTTCACCTCGGCCACGCACACGCGGCGTTGTTCGCCTGGCGCCGGGCGCGCGCGGCGGGCGGGCGCTTCCTGCTGCGGCTGGAGGACATCGACCCCATCCGCTGCCGCCCCACCTTCGCGCAGGCGATCACGGACGATCTCGCCTGGCTCGGTCTCGACTGGGACGATCCCGTCCGCGCGCAGTCCCGCCACTTGCCCGAGTATGGCGCGGTCCTGGACACGCTCGCCACGCGCGGCCTCCTCTACCCCTGCTTCTGCACCCGCGCCGACATCGCCGCCGCGGCGCACGCACCGCACGCCCCGGACACGACGCTCTATCCCGGAACCTGCCGCCTCCTGTCGGCCGATGCGCGCGCCATCCGCCTCACCTCGGGCGCGCCCTACGCGCTGCGGCTCGACAGCGCGGCTGCCCTGGCGACGATCGGGGAGCGCCTCGGCTACGAGGAGGCCCGCGAGGGATGGGTCCCCTGCCACCCCGAGCGGTTCGGCGACGTTGTCCTTGGCCGCAAGGACGTGCCCGCGAGCTACCATCTCTGCGTCACCCATGACGACGCGCTGCAGGGCGTCACGCTGGTCACGCGCGGCGTCGATCTGCGCCCGGCGACCG
>JBDTFI010000477.1:0-5938 GCA_039938035.1 Acetobacteraceae bacterium
GAACCGTCCCAAGGGACAGCATGACCCAGCGCAGCTTCATCACGACGCCGATCTTCTACGTCAACGGCGCCCCGCATATCGGGCACGCCTACATCTCGATCGCCGCCGACGTGATGGCGCGCTTCAACCGCCTGGACGGGCACGACGTCTTCTTCCTGACCGGCACCGACGAGCACGGCCAGAAGGTCGAACGCGCCGCCGCCGAGGCGGGGATCGACCCGCAAAGCTTCACCGATCAGGTCTCGGCGGATTTCCGCGACATGGCCGACAGGATGGGCGTGTCGTACGACGACTTCATCCGCACCACGGAGCCGCGCCACAAAGCGGGCTGCATCGCGCTATGGCAACGTCTGGAGGCGGCTGGACAGATCTATCTCGGCCATTACGAAGGCTGGTACGCGGTCCGCGACGAGGCGTTCTATGACGAATCGGAGCTGACAACCCTCAGCGACGGCAACAAGGTGGCCGCCAGCGGCGCCCCGGTCGCCTGGGTGCGCGAGCCATCGTATTTCTTCCGCCTGTCCGAATGGCAGGATCGCCTGCTCAAGCTTTACGAAGACCCCGGCTTTATCCTCCCGCCTGGGCGGCGCAACGAGGTTGTCAGCTTCGTGCGCGGCGGCTTGCGCGACCTGTCGATCAGCCGCACCAGCTTCACCTGGGGAATTCCGGTGCCGGGCGCGCCGGATCACGTCATGTACGTCTGGTTTGACGCCCTTATCAACTACATCACGGCTTGCGGCTTTCCCGACACCGAGGCGCCGCGCTGGCGCTTCTGGCCCCCGGACGTCCACCTCGTCGGCAAGGACATCCTCCGCTTTCACGCGGTCTACTGGCCGGCCTTCCTGATGGCCGCTGGGATCGAGGTGCCAAGGCGGGTCTCGGCGAGCGGCTGGTGGCTGGCGGCCGGGGAGAAGATGAGCAAGTCGCTCGGCAACGTCATCGAGCCGCGCAAGCTCGCCGAGACCTACGGGCTCGATCAGCTACGCTACTTCCTGATGCGCGAGAAGCCGTTCGGCGCCGACGGCACGATCAGCCACCCAGCTTTGGTGAGCCGGATCAACGTCGATCTCGCCAACGACCTCGGCAACCTCGCGCAACGCACGCTGACCCTGATCGCGCGCAACGCCGGTGCCATGCTGCCCGCCGGCGGAGCGGCGACGGAAGACGATCTGGCGTTGGCGGATGCCGCCGCCGCGCTGGCCGGCCTGCTGCGCGAGCGGATCGACCGCCAGGCCTTCCACGAGGCGCTGGAAGAGGTGTGGAAAGTCATCCGTGCCGCCAACGGCTACATCGACCGCCAGGCGCCGTGGGCGCTCGCCAAGACCGATCTCCCCCGGATGGGCGTGGTGCTGCGCGTGCTGGTCGACGCGCTGCGCGCGGCCGCGACCTTGCTTCAGCCGTTCATGCCGGAATCGATGACGCGGATGCTGGACCAGTTGGGCGTGCCGGGGGATGCCCGCGATTTCGCCGCGCTGGCGACGCCGCTGGTCGATCTCACGCCGTTGCCGCCGCCGCGCGGCGTCTTCCCACGTTACGTTGAAGTCGCTGCGTAGGCCGTTGATGCTGGTCGATTCGCACTGCCATCTGGACTGCTTCACACCCGACGAGTTGCCCGACGTGATGAGCCGTGCCGCGGCGGCCGGGGTGCATGAGATGGTCACCATCGGTACCTCGATCGAGCAAGCGCCGCGCGCCATGGGGCTTGCCGAGGCGCACGGCAACGTCTGGTGTACGATCGGCGTGCATCCGCACCACGCCGCCGAGGCGCCGATCCCGCATCCGGCGACGCTCGCCCGTTTGGCCGAGCACCCGCGCGTCATCGGCATCGGCGAATCCGGGCTGGATTATTTCTACGACCGCGCCCCGCGCGACGTGCAGCAGGAGAATTTCCGCGCCCATATCCGCGCCGCGAGGTTGTCCGGGCTGCCGCTCGCCGTTCACGCGCGCGACGCCGACGACGACATCGCGCGTATCCTGCAAGATGAACGCGATAGCGGCGGCGATTTCGATTTTCTCCTGCACTGCTTCAGCTCCTCGCGCCGGCTCGCGGTCACGGCGGTGCAAATGGGCGGGTTCGTCAGCTTCTCGGGCATCCTGACCTTCCCGAAATCGAATGAACTGAGGGAGATCGCGCGCGACCTTCCCGCAGATCGTCTGCTGGTGGAGACCGACGCCCCCTACCTCGCCCCGGTCCCGGTACGCGGCAAGCGCAACGAGCCCGCGCATGTCCGCCACACCGCCGAGGTGCTGGCCACCGTCCGCGGCCTGTCGTTGACCGATCTCGCGGCACTCACCACGGCGAACTTCCTGCGGCTGTTCCGCAAGGCCGATTGATGCGGGTCACGATGCTGGGGTGCGGCGCCTCGGCCGGCGTGCCGATGATCGGCGGCGAGGGCGGGGCAGGGGACTGGGGCGCGTGCGACCCCGCCGAACCGCGCAACCGGCGCTCGCGCTCCTCCATCGTCATCGAGGACCACGGTGCGCGGTTGCTGGTCGACACCGCGCCGGAACTGCGCGTGCAACTCCTCGCCTGCGGGATCGGCCGGGTCGATGCGATTCTCTACACCCACGCCCACGCCGACCACATCACCGGCATTGACGACGTCCGCGCGCTGAACCGCGCCGCCGGACGTCCGCTGGAAGCGTTCGCCACGCGACGCACGCTCGATGAGCTGTCCCGGCGCTTCGGCTATGCCTTTCTCCCGTGGGAGCCGCCGGGTTTTTTCCGTCCGGTGCTGGAGCCACGCGAGGTCGCTGCTGGCCAGACCGTCACGATGGGCGGCCTTGATGTCGCGTTGTTCGAGCAGGACCACGGCTTTGCCCCGACCCTCGGTCTCCGGGTCGGCGGCTTCGGCTACTCGACCGACGTCGTCCGCCTCGACGAGACGGCGCTGGCGACGCTTGCCGGCATCGATACCTGGATCGTCGACTGCTTCTGCCGCGCCCCGCATAACACGCACGCCCACGTCGATCGCGTGCTCGAATGGGTCGCGCGGATCGGCGCGAGGCGGACGGTGCTGACCCATATGGGCACCGACCTCGACTGGGCGTGGCTGGCGGATCATTTGCCACCCGGGATGGAGGCGGGGCATGATGGGATGGTGCTGGAGGTATGAGGATGATAGCCCTGGACGGGCGACGCTTTATGCTGCGGTTTGCGCCTGACGGGTCGCCCGTTCGGGCAGCCGGCGAAAGATTGCCATTTGCAGGCTCGCGCCGATCCGGGTTGCCTTCAGTATGAACTCGGCGGCGATTGGCGCGACGAACAATTCCGACGCCGTCTCCTGCCACAGCGCGAGCCAGCGATCGAACATCGAACGCTCGATCGCCGTTACTGCCAGATGCTTGGCGACTGGATTGCCGCTGTAGCGTCCCGACGTAAGCATGACCGCCGACCAGAACCGGCACATGGTCGCCAGATGCGCGGGCCACGCGCCCTCGGCGATCGTGGTGTTGAACACCGGCCCGAGCACGACGTCCTTGCGTACCTTGCGGTAGAACGTGTGGACCATCTCGACGATGGACGGCTCGGTGATTTCGGCGATCAGGGATGAAGTGGACTCGGGCGGCATCGGTCAGCCTGAAGATACCCACTCAATATATCTTTGGAGCTGAGTTTCGCAAGGCCGGCGCACGGCCGGTCTTTTTGCTCTTTCCATAATATTCCTTCTGCGGCAATCGTGGGTGCCAAACACCGATAGAATTGCAGCTCGCCTCAACGATAGAGTGTCGCTCTGGGGCATACGTTATCCGGGCGGTCGGAACGGATCGGACGCGAGGCCAGGGGGAAAAATGACGAATCTCAGACGCACGGCACTTCTCGCGGCCCTGTTTGCGAGCGTCGTTGTAGGTCCGGCCGCTTGGAGGGTCCCGGCGGTCTCGGCCGCCGAGCCCGCCATGCCCGCGATCAGCAAGGAGGCAAGTGCTGCGCTCGCGCAAATGGGCGCAGCGCTCGAAGCCAAGTCGTTCTCGTTTCAGGCACGGACGATCCGCACCTACTCGGCCCCGAACAGGCAGCTGCTTCATATCCTTCATGTGTTCAAGGTCACCGTGCGGAGGCCGAATCGGCTGCTGGTCGATGTCGCCGGCGACGACGGGACGAGAAAGGTGATGTACGACGGGAGCACGCTTGTCCTGGCCTTGGGGGATGGCAAGCGATACGTGAGCATTCCGGTACCGGACACGATCCAGGGAATGCTGCAAGTCGCGGTGGGCCATTTCGGTGTCGACTTCCCGCTGGCGGATTTCCTTACCGACGCACCGGCCACCTCCTTTCTGATGGGCGTGACCACCGGCCGCGAGGTTGGTACGGTGACGATCGACGGTGTTGCGTGTCGGCATCTGGTATTCTCGCAACCGCCTGGCATCGAGTTGGAGCTCTGGCTCGAGAAGAATGAGCAGTCATTGCCGCGGCGTTTGATCGTGACCTACCGCACCCTCCCCGGCGAACCGAATTTCATCGCGGAGATGTCGGACTGGAATTTCACCATCCATCCGCCTGACGCGGACTTCGCCTTTCAGCCGCCGGAAGGAGCGGTACGGGTGGAGCCGACACCCGCGATGATGGCCAAGGGGATGGGAGTCAACCAATGAACCGGCTGGCGATGTTCGGCCTCGGTGTTTGCCTCGCCGTGTCGCTGGTATTCAACGACGCCTTCGGTTGGGGAGCGGTCACCGGCTCGCGTGGCGGCGCCGCATATCGCGGTCCCATGGGCGGGGCCGCCGTTCGTGGGCCGTATGGCGGTGGCGCCGTTCGTGGGCCGTATGGCGCCGGCGCCGTTCGCGGCCCCTATGGCGGGACTGCCGTTCGCGGTCCTTACGGCGCCGGCGCCGTGCGCGGCCCGTACGGCGGCGTGGCCGTTGGCGGCCCGGTCGCCGTCTATCGACCATGGGTGGCTCGACCGTACTACGGCGCTGTCGTCGCCGGCGTCACGGTTGGTGCCCTCGTGGCCGCTACGGCCCCGCCGCCGCCACCGTCGCCCGAACTATGCTGGTACTGGGGCAACTCCGCGAAAACCCAGGGTTATTGGGATTACTGCTACTAGAAGCGGTCGAATGACCGCCAGGATCCTTATCGCGCTCCCGTCGGAATATCTTTGAACGCCACGTCTTTGTCGGCCCGCATGTCGGGCGGCAGCCCGAGCACCCGCTCGGCGATGATGTTGCGAAGGATCTCGTCCGTCCCGCCGGCGATCCGCAGCGCCGGGGAATAGAGCAGCGCTTCCTCGAACAACCCCTCCACGGGCATCTCCGGCCCCGCTTCCACCCCCGCCATCCCGAGCAGGTCGAGCCCGTACGCCGCGATCTCCTGGAGCTTGTTCGCGGCCGTCACCTTGGTGATCGACGATTCCGGCCCCGGCGTCTCGCCGCGCGACAGCGCCGTCATCGTCCGGTAGCGGGTGAAGCGCAGCCCCTGGGTGCGCGTGTACCACTCGGCGAGCTTCTCCTTCACCGCGGCGTTGTCGAGTGCCGGCCCGTCCTCCAGCGTCAGGTTCCGCGCGATTTCGAACACCTCGGCGACATCCGGGCCGGGCGATTCGCGCATCCCGTAGCGTTCGCGCATCAGCGTGGTGAGCGCGACCCGCCACCCCTCCCCCACCGCGCCGACTCGCAAACTGTCGGGGATGCGGACATCGTTGAAAAACACCTCGTTGAAGTGCGACGAGCCCGACATCTGCCGGATCGGTCGGATCTCCAACCCCTTGGAGTCCATCGGCATGATGAAATAGGTCAGCCCCTTGTGCTTCGGCACGTCGAAATCGGTGCGCGCGACCAGCACGCCGAACTGACAGTAATGCGCGCCCGAGGTCCAGATCTTCTGCCCGTTGATGACCCAACCGTCGCCGTCGCGCACCGCGCGCGTGCGCAGCGCCGCCAGATCGGACCCGCCCGCCGGCTCGGAGAACAACTGGCACCACACTTCCTCGCCGCGCAGCGC
>JBDTFI010000478.1:0-2788 GCA_039938035.1 Acetobacteraceae bacterium
CCGCGGTCGTCAGCACGTTGATGTCGTTCGGCGTGCTCGACTCGCGCAATCGTATCGTCTGGACCATCGGGGATTTCCTCTACCGGGTGACCGACCCGGTGCTGCGCCCGATCCGCAACATGCTTCCGAATTTCGGCGGCATCGACATCAGTCCGCTGATCGTCCTGATCCTTATCGCGGTCATCCAGAACGTTCTGCTGCCCAAGATATTCTTCGCCCTCGAGGGCGGCGGCTGGCGACCGCTGATCTATTGACGGCACGCATCCTCGACGGCCGCGCGCTCGCCGCCGTCGTGCGCGCCGAGGTCGCCGCGCGGGTCGCCCGGCTCGGCTTCCGGCCGGGCCTCGTCGTGGTGCTGGTGGGCGACAATCCGGCGAGCGCGGTCTACGTCCGCAACAAGGACCGCGCCGCCGCCGCCGCCGGCATCACGGCGCGGACCATCCGGCTGCCATCCGCGGTCAGCGAGGCGGCGCTGGCGGCGGAGATCACCCGCCTGAACGACGACGATCTGGTGGACGCGATCCTCGTGCAGCTGCCGCTGCCCGCGCATATCGATCCGCACGCGATCATCGCCGCGATCGACCCGACGAAGGACGTCGACGGGTTCCACCCGATCAACGCCGGACGCCTCGCCGGCGGCTTCCCTGGGCTTGTGCCTTGCACCCCGCGCGGGGTGATGCGGCTGCTCGACGCCGGCGGCATCGCGGTGCGCGGGGCGCGCGCGCTGGTGCTCGGACGCTCGGGGATCGTCGGGCGGCCGATGGCGGCACTCCTGCTGGCGGCGGATGCGACGGTGACGGTGGCGCATAGCCGCACGCGCGACCTGCCGGCGGAGTGCCGTCGCGCCGACATTCTGGTGGCGGCCGTCGGACGCGCCGAGATGGTGCGCGGAAGCTGGATCGCTCCGGGCGCGGCGGTGATCGACGTCGGAATCAACCGGACGGCGGATGGGCGATTGGTTGGCGATGTCGCATTCGCCGAAGCGTTCGAGGTCGCCGGCGCGATCACCCCAGTCCCTGGTGGAGTCGGGCCGATGACCATCGCCTGCCTGCTGGAAAACACCGTCCTCGCCGCGACCGCGCGGCGATCGGGGTAGATCGGCTTCACGCAGACCGGAACGGGCTCACTTTCCACGCCACCCCTCCCCCAACCCCCTCCCGCAAGGGAGGGGGTTGGGGGAGGGGTGCGAAGAGTCAGCGCTTACGGCGGTTGGAGTTCCTCGCAGGGGCGCGTTCAGCTTCCTCAGGCGCTGTGGAGAATCCTCTCCAAAGCATCGGCGTCATCCCAAAGAAGGCTGACGCCTATCACCGCGACGCGTCCGCGCAGGGAGGGGGGGAGGCGCACGGAATCCTTCTCGGTCGTCACCGGCACCGCGTTCTCACGGGCGGCGTGGGCGAGCAGACGCTCGATCTCGGCGGTTCGGTAGCGGCGATGATCGGCGAAGGCCGCCGTGGCGACCACCCGGACGCCTGCTTCGGTGAGCGTCGCGAAGAACTTCTCCGGCCTGCCGATCCCAGCGAAGGCGAGGACCGAACAGCCGACGAAAGCGGCGATCTCGGGGCCGGGGATCAGGCGGGCGCGCAGCACCGGCAGCGACGCCGGCAGCATGGTGGCCGCGTCGGTGCGATCGGGGCCAATTAGCACCGCTGCCTGGCAGCGCGAGGCTGCCTCCATGATCGGCTCGCGCAGCGGACCGGCGGGAAACACCCGAGCGTTGCCGAAGCCGAAGCCGCCGTCGATCACCATCAACGACAGATTTTTCGCGAGGGTCGGGTTCTGGAGCCCGTCGTCGAGCAGCAGGATGTCGGCTCCATCGGCGACCGCGGCGCCGGCCGAGGCGGCGCGGTCGGCGCCGATCCATGTCGGGGCGACGGCGGCGAGCAGCAGCGCCTCGTCGCCGACCGCCGTGCTGTCGTCCTCCTCGGTCACGCGGCGCGGTCCGCGTGCCGTCCCGCCGTAGCCGCGCGACAAGATGTGCACAATTCGTCCCGTCGCGGCGAAACGCCGTGCGAGGTCGAGGGCGACGATCGTCTTGCCCGCGCCGCCCAAGGTGACGTTGCCGCAGCAGATCACCGGAACGGGTGCGCGAAAGCCCGCACGCGCGGCGCGCCGAACGGTGATCGCGCCGATCAGCATGCCGAGCGGGGCCAGCGCCATTGCCGGCGCGCTGTCGCGCGAGCCGGCCCAGAAGGCAGGGGGGCGCATCCGCTAGGCGCGCCGGCGCGCGAGCAGATCGAGCAACACCGTGGCGGTTGCCTCGGCGAGGTGCTCATAACCGGCCGCCGCCGCCAGGGCCGCGGCGCCCATCGCCCCTCGGTGCGTCGGATCATCGAAGATCGTACCGAGCCAATTTGCCAACGCGGCGCTGTCGGCCACGCGGTTCAGCGCGCCCGCGGCCTCCAGTTCGCGGGCCATCTCGGCGAAATTATCCATGAACGGCCCGGCGGCGACCGGGCAACCGAGGCGTGCCGGTTCCAGCGGGTTCTGGCCGCCGCCCGGCGGGATCAGGCTGCGCCCGACGAGGGCGGCCATGCCGAGGCGGTACCACAGGCCCAGTTCGCCCAGCGTATCGGCGATCCATACGCCCTCGGCGGGAGGTGGCGCGCCGAGCGACCTGCGGGTCGTCGCGATGGCGCCGGCAAGCTCCGCCAGGGCCGCCCCGCGGTTGGGATGGCGGGGAACGAGGATCGTCAGCAAGCCCGCCCGCTTCGGTGCCAGCCGCCGATGCGCGTCGAGCACGATCGACTCCTCCCCCGGATGCGTGCTGGCGGCCACCCAGCAGGGGCGT
>JBDTFI010000479.1:0-2915 GCA_039938035.1 Acetobacteraceae bacterium
CCTCGAAATCGGCGAACAGCTTGTCGATCAGCTTATCGTCCTTCTGCTGCGACAGCCCGTTCACCCACACGCCCATGACGGTCGCCGGCCCCTCGTACGGCTCGATGCCGAAGCCGTGCGTCCAGAAGTGCCAGCCGCTCGGTCCGGCGCCGATCTTCGAAACGGTCGGCCAGTCGGCCACCCGGAGGTCGATGGTCACGCCGATCTGCCCGAGCTGCTGGGTAATGTCAGTCGCGGTATCGGCGTCGCTCCCGCTGTTGTCTACGATGAAGACGAGCTTCTCGCCTTTGTACGACGATTTCGCCAGCAGCGCCTTGGCCTTCGCCGGATCGTTCTGGTTGTACTGATCGAGCCCGTCCTTGGTGTGATAGGGCGAGTTCGGGAACACCCAGCCGCCGTCCAGTTCGTAGATGTCGGGATGGGCGATCGCCATCGTCTCCTCGAGGTTGAGACAGGCGGCGACGGCGCGGCGGAAGTTCGGATCGTCGCAAGGTGCCATGGCGTGATTGAACTTGAACACCTGCAGCAGGAACGGCAGCACCTTCAGCACGTCGTAGGCGGGCTTGCCGGTCAGCTGCTTCGCCTGCGGCCCGTTCACCGTCTCCACGATCGTCGCCTCGCCGGTTTCCAGCGCCGCGAGGCGGGCGCCTGATTCCGGCATGAAGCGCCAGGTTCCGGCGTCGACGAAGACCTCCTTGCGGCCGGCGAAGCCGTCGCGCTTCGTATAATCCGGGTTGGGCGTGTAGCCGTCGAAGCGCTGCAGCGTCACGTGGCTGTCCGGCGCGTATTCGCCGAACTTGAACGGGCCGGTGCCGACATAGGCGAAATCCTTCAGCGGCTTCCCCGCTTCTTCCGCCGGATAGATCGCGATCGGTGCTCGCGGCGAGGAGATGCTATCGATGAAGCTCGACTGGCCGCGCGTGAGCCGGATCGTCACCTCGAGAGGGCCGCTGGCCTCGATGCGGTCCACCGCGCCGAGCAGCGCCGGCGAGGCGCCGACCTTGCGGTAGCGCTCGAGCGAGGCCACCACGTCGCTCGCCCCCATCATCTTGCCGTTATGGAAATGCACGCCCGGGCGCAGCGTGAAGGCGTAGGTCAGGGCGTCTTTCGAGATTTGGACGCCTTGCGCGAGGTCGGGCACCGGCTGCGCGTTCTCATCGCGGGCATAGAGGGTTTCGTACATGTGCAGGTTGATGTTGCGCGCCGCCTGCGCGGACGTGATCTGCGCGTCGAGCGAGGGGGGCGCTTGCTCGGTCGCGAGGACGACGGTGCCGCCCCGCTTCGGTACCGTCGCTTGCGCGAAGGTCGGCCCCGAGGGCACGGCCAGCGCGGCAACCCCCGCCGTGCCTACCCGTAGCAATCCGCGTCGCGTCAGATCGTCCATCGCCGCCTCCCCGTGTTCGGTTTCGTCGATCCGATCATATACGTTCAAAGAAATTGGGACCGCACCCGACCGTAACGGAGAAGCGCGCCATCGGGAAGGCTTTGTCGCGCATCAGTGCGGCTTGCCGAGGACCTGCGAAAGCGCGAGCAGGAGCGACGAGATCACGATCATGATCGTCGAGATCGCCGCGATCGTCGGGTCGACCTGATCGCGCAAGGCGTTGAACATGTTTCGCGTGAGCGTCGAACGATCGCCGCCCGACACGAACATGGCGACCACGACCTCGTCGAACGCGGTGAGGAAGGACAAGACGGCACTGGTGACCACCGCGAAGCGTATCTGCGGCAGGGTAACGAGGAAGAACGCCCTCGGCCGTGACGCACCCAGGCTGCGCGCCACCATTTCCTGGCTCATGTCGTAGCTCTTCAGCGCCGACGTCACCACCATGACGACCAGCGGGATCGCGAGCATGCTGTCGGCCAGCACCAGCCCCGTCAGCGTGTTGACCAGTTTCAGCTTCACGAAGGCATAGAAGACGCCGATGCCGATCAGGATCACCGGCACGATGATCGGCGTCAAAAGGGTCGGCAGCAGCAACAGCCTTGCCCAGCGCAGGCGCGAGACGAAAAGACCGTAGGCCGCCGCCGTCCCCAGTGGAGTGGCCAGGAGCACCGTCAGGGATGCCGCCTCCAGCGACGTCGCGGTCGCCTGCATCCACGAGCTGGAATCAAGGTAATTGGCGTACCAGCGCAAGGACCAGTGGCGCGGAGGAAACTCCAGAAACCGCGATCCCGAGAAAGACATCGGGATGACGATGATGGTTGGCAGTACCAGGAACGCCATGACGACGGCGGCGAGAATGTAGAGCCAGATCCGCGAGCGATGGCGGATGTGCGTCTCCCAGGTCGGATCGCCGAACCAACTCATGATTCGTGTCCGCCGAACATCCGGTTGAGCCTGACCAGACGCGACGCTACGTAGAGAATGCTCAGCGTGAGTACGAGAAGTACCACGCCGAGGGCGCTGGCCGCGCCCCAGTTGAAGAAGAGCTGGATGTCCGTGGCGATCGCGTTCGCCACCATGATCACCTTGCCGCCGCCCAGCATCTCCGGTGTCACGTACGACCCGAGGCACAGGATGAAGACGATCAGCGCACCGGCGAAGAGCCCGGGCAGCGACAGGGGGAAAAAGACCCGCCAGAAGACGTGGACGGGGCTGGCCCCCAGGTTCGCCGCCGCCTTCAGATAGGCGCGGTCGATCGCGCGCATCGAGCCGTACACCGGCAGGATGAGGAACGGCAGCATGATGTGGATCAGGCCGATCAACGTTCCGGTCACGTTGTACGAGAGAGCGAGCGGTTCATTCCACAACCCGAGCTTCATTCCCCAGGTGTTGATCAGACCATGGCGCTGAAGCAGGACCAGCCAGGCGTAGGTGCGGACCAGGATGGAGGTCCAGAACGGCATCAGCACGCCGATCATGCACAGATTGGCCAGTCGCGGCGGCAGTTGCGACAGGACATATGCCAGCG
>JBDTFI010000480.1:0-7643 GCA_039938035.1 Acetobacteraceae bacterium
TCGTCGAGGGCGCGATGGCGAACGGCATCGACGAACCGAAGGCCGTCGAGGTGTTCGACCTGATGGCGAAGTTCGCCGATTATGGCTTCAACAAATGCCACGCCGCACCGTACGCGCTGCTCGCCTATCAGACCGCGTGGATGAAGGCGAACCATCCGGAGGCGTTCATCGCCGCCTGCATGAGCCTGGCGCTCGCCAACACCGATCGGCTGGCGGGGCTGAAGCAGGAGGCGGAGCGGCTGGGGATCACGCTGCTGGCGCCGGACATCAACCGTTCCCACGCTGATTTCGCCGTGGAGAAGCTGGCGGACGGCGGCCTTGGGATCCGTTACGCGCTGGCCGCGGTCAAGAAGGTCGGGATGGCGGCGATGGAAGCGATCGTCGCCGCGCGCGGAACGCGACCGTTCGCCTCCATCGCCGATTTCGCGTCCCGCGTCGATCCACGCCAGCTCAACCGCGGACAGATCGAAAACCTGGCGCGCGCCGGCGCATTCGATACGATCGAGCCGAACCGCGCCCGCCTGTTCGCCGGCGCCGAGACGATCCTGCGCCGTGCCCAGGCACTCGCCGGCGAGGCCGAAAGCGGTCAGATCGGCATGTTCGGCGGCGCCGGAGCGCCGGAGGCTCTGCGCCTCCCCGATGTCGTGGATTGGCCGGAACTGGAACGCCTCGGCTTCGAGGCCGAGGCCATCGGGTTCCACCTGACCGCGCATCCGCTGGATGCCTATCGCCAGGTGTTGCGCCGGCTGGGTGTGGTCGGCACCAAGGAGCTGGACGCGCGCGCGCAGACGGGCGGACGGCTGAAGCTCGCCGGCACGATCGTCAACGTGAAAATCCGTCCGACCCGCACCGGCAGCAAGATGGCCTGGGTCCGCTTGTCCGACGCCTCCGGCTCGTGCGAGGTGACGGTGTTCAGCGAGGTGCTGGTTCGCGCCCGCGACCTTCTGAGGGACGGCACCAACGTGCTGATCACGCTGGACGCGCAGATGCAGGGCGAGACGGCGCGCCTGACCGCGCAGGAAATCGTCGCGCTGGATCAGGCGGCGTCGGAGGCCGGAACCGGCATCCGCGTGTGGCTGGAGCAAACCGCTGCCGTGCCGCACATCAGCGGCCTCCTGAGCCGCGAAGGCGGCGGGAAGGGACGGGTGATCCTGGTGCCGCGCGTGGGTGATACGCAGGACGTGGAGATCGCGCTACCGGGCGGCTTCAACGTGACGCCGCGCCTCGCGCAGGCGCTGATGGCGGTGGCCGGGGTGGAGCGGGTGGAGGAGGTCTAGAGCATTTTGGGATCGGGTCGAATCGGGAGTTCCGAAACGGCCCTGAGATGTGATTCATACTGCTGGCTGGGTTGGAGGCCAGTGGTGATGCCCGCACCCTATTCGAACGATCTTCGCTCCCGCGTCGCGGCGAGCGTCCTCGGCGGGCGGACGTGCCGCGAGACGGCGGCGCTGTTCAACGTGAGTGTTTCAAGTGTCGTGAAGTGGTCGCAGCGCTTGCGGGCGATCGGCAGCGCGGATGCCAAGCCGATGGGCGGGGTGCGGCGAGCGGTGCTGGCGGGGAAACGCGACTGGCTGCTGGCACGGATTGCGGCGGCTCCCGACCTGACGCTGAGCGCGCTTGCCGCAGAACTGGCCGAGCGTGGCGTCGTGGTCAGCATCTGGGCGGTGTGGAAGTTCTTTGCCTCGCAAGGGATCAGCTTCAAAAAAAGCCTGCTATCCTCCGAACAAGCCCGCGCCGACATTGCCCGCCGGCGCGCCCGATGGCAGCGGCTGCAAAAGCACATTGATCCAGCCCGCCTGGTCTTTATCGACGAGACCCCTGGATCAAGTCCGGGGGCAGGCCTTGGGCCAAGACGAACCTGACGCGCACGCATGGCTGCGTGGCACGCGGGCAGCGGCTGAACGCCCGCGTGCCGCACGGTCACTGAAGGACGATGACATTTCTCGCCGCGCTGCGATCCGATCGGATCGACGCGCCCTGCGTGCTCGATCGCCCAGTAAACGGCGCCAACTTCCAGGCCTATGTCGAGCAGTTTCTCGCCCCGACACTCGCTCCCGGCGATATCGTGGTGATGGGCAATCTCGGCTCCCACAAAGGCCCCGCCGTGCGCCGAGCCATTCGCGCGGTCGGCGCGAAGCTGTTCTTCCTGCCGCCCCACAGTCCCGATCTGAACCCGATCAAACAAATGTTCGCCAAACTCAAGGCACTCCTACGCAAGGTCGCCGAACGCGCCGTCACCGCTACCTGGCAACGCATCGGCAAGCTGCTCGCCAGTTCTCCCCAGCCGAATGCGCAAACTACGTCCGCAATGCTGGGTATGCTTCAAGCTGATCCGAATGTGCTCTAAAGAACATCGCTGAAGGGCAGGCACCTTCCTTCTGAAGGCGTCCGGCGAGGGTAATCCGGCGGAAAGCCGCGACTGCTGTACAGAGATATACGACTGGGGCGTGTGAGCTGCCCGCCGGATAATTGAGCATGACGAAATTATTCAGCATCACCTTAAATAATGATTGCAATCCTCCACAAAGGCCGCTACCGCGTCATCTTGATGACCGACCAAGCTGTCATGAGGAACATCGGTTTATAGGGGGCTGCCATGAAGGCACTTCGTGTCGCTGCCATACTGGTCACTACTGCTCTTGCTCCGGCCGTTTTACCTTCGGCCGCGCACGCCGGTGCGGTAATCGGGCCTATCCTGCCGTATTTTGGCCTGGCGCAAAGTCCCTTCAACGGTCTTTCCTTCAGCTACTTCCATCTGGAGACGTTTGAGGAAGGCGCATTGACCGCTCCAGGCGTCACAGCGTCGGCCGGCGCAGTGGGGACGGGCCCCTTGTATGACTCGGTTGAAGGCCCGGGACCATTGGGTCATGATTTGTTCTCGGCAAATGGCGCTGCCGGGATCACCTTCACCTTCGACAAGAGCGTGCTCGGGAGCTTACCCACCGATGTCGGCATCGTTTGGACGGACGGAGACGGACCGGACCGAACCTTCAAGGCGTTTGACGAGAATAACAGCCTGATTGGAACCATCGTCGATTCAACGCCAAAGTTCTTCTCCTCCGGCGGCGACGATGACCCGGCGAACTATCGCTTCTTTGGCGCAACCAATGCAGGCGGTATCTCATCAATTTTCATTGCAAACGATAACGGCGGCATCGAGGTGGACGATTTGCAGTACGGCCTGCAAGCTTCAGGAGGCTCCCCCGTTCCCGAGCCCGCCACGCTGTCGATCTTTGGCCTGGGCCTTGCCGGCCTCGCCCTCACGCGTCGTCGCAAGGGAACGGGGCCTAGCTAGGTCGCGTGGGTAAAGCGCTTACGGGGGATTTCCCCGACGTGGTCCAATGTTATTCGAAGCTGATCTTCATGGTGGGGATCAGCTATGGTCCGGCACCTTTTGAGCGACTAGGAGTGGGCGTTCTTCGAGCACGTTTGTGATCGAGGGGGCCCCTTTGTGGGGGCGTCCGCTTGTTGACCAACGCCGCACGGTGAAGCGGTGTTCTGGATTGCACACACCCCGGGCGCCTCGGCGTAATCTGCCGGAGGAATTCGGCAACTGGAACTCGGTTCATACGCAGATTTGCCGTTGGGAAACCAGCGAACTGTAAGACCTGACGCTTGAAGTCCTTGCCGAGGGCGGTGGCAGCGATGCCGCGCAGGTGGTCCACGGCACTGTCAATCCGGGCACCACTGTGCCGCCGGCGCAAGGGGTGGGCTCAAAACTAGGCTCTTGCTCGCTTGCGCGGATTCATGCCCGGACCAACGCTGAGGGTATTCCAATCGCGCTAGAGCATTTTCGGTCCGGGTAGAATCGGGGATTCCGAAACGCCCCCGAGGTATGGTTGACCCTGCTGGCTTGGGGTTGGAGGCCAGCAAAGATGCCAGCACCCTATTCGAATGATCTTCGCTTGCGTGTCGCGGCGAGCGTTCTCGGTGGCCGGACTTGCCGAGAGACAGCGGCACCGTTCGGGGTGAGTGTGTCGAGCGTTGTGAAGTGGTCGCGGCGGCTGCGCCTGAGCGGCAACGCGGATGCCAAGCCGATGGGCGGAGTGCGCCGAGCTGTCCTCGCCGGCCAACGGGACTGGCTGCTGGCGCGGGTCGCGGCAGTCCCTGACCTGACCCTGCGCGCGTTTGTCGCCGAACTGACCGAACGCGGCGTTGTGGTCAGCATCTGGGCGGGATGGAAGTTCTTTGTCTCGGAGGGAATCAGCTTCAAAAAAAGCATCCTGCCATCTGAACAAGCTCGCGCCGACATCGTCCACCGACGTACGCGGTGGCAGAAACTGCAAGCGAAAGTTGATCCAGCTCGCCTCGTCTTTATCGACGAGACTTGGGCGAAGACGAACATGGCGCGCACGCGCGGTCGCGCGGCCGCGGGCAACGGCTGCATGCTCTCGTGCCACACGGTCACTGGCGAACCATGACCTTTCTCGCCGCGCTGCGATCCGATCGAATCGACGCACCCTGCGTGCTCAACGGTCCGGTGAATCGCACCAACTTCCTCGCCTATGTCGAGCAGTTCCTCACGCCCACGCTCGCTTCCGGCGATATCGTCGTCATGGACAATCTCGGCTCCCACAAGAGCAATGCCGTCCGCCGCGCCATCCGCGCGGTTGGCGCCAAGCTGTTCTTCCTGCCGCCGTACGGCCCAGACCTCAACCCGATCGAACAAATGTTCGCCAAGCTCAAGGCATTGCTGCGCAAGGCCGCCGAACGCACCGTTACCGCGACGTGGCAGCGAATCGGCAGATTGCTCGACGAATTCACCCCAACGGAGTGCGCCAACTACCTTCGCAACGCCGGATACGCTTCCACTTGATCCGGGCGCGCTCTAGCGCCGAAGGGCCTCGTGCTCACTCCGCGGGGGCGAGCACCGGCGCCGCCGCGAGTTGCGTGCGGACCAGTTCGGCGAACACGCCACCGCGCGCGAGCAGCGAGTCGAAGCTGCCGCGTTCGACGATCCGGCCAGCTTCGAAAACCAGGATCTCGTCGGCGTCGCGCACGGTGGACAGGCGGTGGGCGATGATGAACGTGGTCCGTCCGTGCATCAGGTTGCGCAGCGCCCGGCTGACCCGCGCCTCGGTCGCGGCGTCGAGCGCGCTGGTCGCCTCGTCCAGAATGAGGATCGGCGGGTTCTTCAGTAAGGCGCGCGCGATCGCCAGGCGCTGGCGCTGCCCGCCCGACAAGGTGGAGCCGCGCTCGCCGATCAGCGTATCGTAGCCGCGAGGCTGGCGCATGATGAAGTCGTGCGCGTCGGCGAGGCGGCAGGCGTGCTCCACTTCTTCTTGCGTCGCGTCGGGGCGGCCGACCAGCAGGTTGTCGCGGATCGTCCGGTTGAACAGCATACTCTCCTGGAACACCACGCCGATCGCCGCGCGCAGGCTTTCGAGCGTCACCTCCTTGATGTCCTGACCGTCGATCAGCACGCGTCCCTCGCGCGGGTCCCACAGCCGTTCAAGCAGCGCCATCACCGTCGATTTGCCGGCGCCGGTGGAGCCGACCAGGGCGACGGCCATGCCTGGGCGGGCGGTGAACGCGACGTCGTTCAGCACGTTCTGGCCACCCGGATAGGCGAACGAGACGTCGTCGAACACGACCTCGCCATGCGGCGCATCGAGCCGGCGCGCGCCTTGCGCCTCCGGCACCGAACTCTTGGCGTCCAGGACGGCGAAGAATTCCTCGATCTGGGGCGCCCGGAAGAACAGGTTGGCGACGAAATTAACCGCCGCCTCCAGCCGGCTGATCAGCAGGGTGGCGAAGCCCATGAAGCTGACCACCTCCGAGACCTCCGCCTCGCCTTGCAGGTGCAGGATCGTGCCGACCACGACGATGGAGATCACCGCGAGCGTGCTGGCCCCTCGGGTCAGCACGTTGACGACCGCCCACCAGTTCAGCACCGGGAACTGGTTCGCGATCACTTGTTCGGCGATGTCGCCGAACAGGCGGCGTTCCGCGGCGAGGCGAGTGAAGGACTGCACGACCATGATGTTGCCAAGCGCATCTGAAACAGTGCCGGCAAGGCGTGAATTGGCGCCCTCGGCACGGCGCTGCCCGGCCTGGGTGCGGCTCACGACGAAGCTGGTCACGGTGATGAAGACGATCACCAGCACGAACAGGCAGATCGAGAGCCGCCAGTTCATCAACAGCGTCAGCGGCAGCAGCACGATGACCGAGGCGATGGTGGCGAGCTGGTCGCGGAAGAACACGAGCCAGAGAGCGAACATCCCGTCGGTGCCGGAGATCATCACCTTCATCAGCCGCCCGGAATGGATGTCGCCGTGAAACGACAGCGGCAGGCCCAGCACATGGCTGTAGTAGCGGCCGATGGTCTTGATGCGGTTGCGGTGCGCGAGCCGCTCGGCCTGCAACGCGGTCGCCATGTTCGACGCGATGCCCGCCACCCCGACGCCGGCCCAGATGCTGAGCAGGACGGTCGCCTGCTGCCACAGCACGTCGTGGCGCAACTGGTCGGAATCGGCCAGCAAGCCGATCACCCGCCCGAACAGCACCGGGTCGAGGAATTGCAGCCCCGCCACCATCACGCTGCCGAGGCACAGCAGGGTCGCGACTTTCCAGTCCGACCCGAGCAGGCGCAGCGTCCGCGCATAGAGCTTCAAAAACCGCATCGATTCGTCCGCGCCGCCCCCGGGCGAACCTAGCGCATTCCCGTGTGGCAGGAAGGGGGCAACGCGCGGCTCGGGCTCAACAGGGGAGCGCGGGAAACCGGGTCGTCGGCGCCACGAACTCCTCCTGGGCGGTGATCAGGCATAGCTCGCGCGCCCTCGCCTCGGCGGTCCGGCGGAGCACCCCGAACAGAGACGATCCCGCCCGCTCCAGCGCCGCCGCGGCGCTGCCGGTGGTGACGCGATGGTAGAGGAACAGCGCGGCCAGCGCGTCGCCGGCGCCGTTGACGCTGATCGGCAACTCCGGCGTGCGCAGGAGGTGAAACCGGCCGCCCTCGGCCGCCAGCATGTCCACATGGCCTGGCGGGGTCTCAGCGGTGCGAAGGCTGGTGAGCAGCACGATGCGCGGACCGCCCGGGCGCATCATCGCGGTCAGCCGCGCGGCGCCATTCCTCGCGTCCTCGAGCGTCGCGCACGTCGCGCCGGTCAGCCACTCCAGTTCGAAGCGGTTCGGGGTGGCGATGTCGGCGTCCCCCAGCACACGGTCGCGCATCAGCTCGGCGATGCCCGGGCGAACGTAGACGCCCTGCCCGTCATCGCCGATCACCGGATCGCAGCAATAGAGCGCGCCGGGATTGGCCGCGCGCACCCGCGCGACCGCCCCCAGCACCGCCAAGCCGATGCCGCGATCGCCCATGTAGCCCGACAGGACCGCGTCGCACCGCGCCAGCGCGCCGCGCGCGGCGATGCCGTCGATCAGCGCGCCGACCGCCTCGCCGGTGAAGATGTCCCCGGTCCACGCGCCATAGCCGGTGTGGTTGGAGAACTGGACGGTGTTGACCGCCCATACCTCGGCCCCGAGGCGCTGGAGGGGAAACATCGCCGCCGCGTTGCCGACGTGACCGTAGGCGACCCAGGACTGGATCGAGAGGATGTTCAACGTACGGTTTACGTGGCGCGCGTCGTGAACGCGGCCTTGCCTTGCAATCGCATGGGTTCTCCTCCCATCCGGGCGGACGCTAG
>JBDTFI010000481.1:0-3868 GCA_039938035.1 Acetobacteraceae bacterium
GTCCTCGGGCGATTCCGGGATCGCGAGAAGGGTTTCGGACGGGTAGAGCGAGAGCCGCTCGATCAGCGGCAGCAGCGGTGCGATCGCCGCCGCGCGCGCGTCCAGCCGGGCCTGGGCGTTTTGCTGAGCCTGGGCGAGATCGGCCATCCGGTCCGCTGACTGCAAGGTCGCGGCCTCGGCGCTCCGCAGTTTCGCCGCGGCCTTCACCCGCTCGGAAGCAAGCGAGGCGGCGGCCTGCGCGGCTTGCGCGGCGCGGGAAATGGCGGCGTCGCGGGCGGCGAGAGCGGCCGTGCGCGCGGCCTCGGCGGCCTCGGCCTGGCGACGCGCGTTGTCCGGCCGGGACGGCGCGGCGGCGATCAGCAGCAGCAGCGCGAGGAGGCTAGCCCAAGAAAGGTTAGCCCCGCGGCGCCGCATCGATGAGCGAGCGCCCGGTCATCTCCTTGGGCTGGGCCAGGCCCATCAGGGAGAGCATCGTCGGCGCGAGGTCGGCGAGGCGACCGTCATGCAACGCCCTGGCGCCGCCGCCCAGCAGGACGATCGGGACCGGGTTGGTGGTGTGCGACGTATGCGGGCCGCCGGTCCTGGGATCGCGCATCATCTCGCAGTTGCCGTGATCGGCGGTGACCAGCAGGGCGCCGCCCTGGCCGCGCACCGCATCGGCGATGCGCCCGAGGGCGGCGTCGACCGTCTCCACCGCCTTGATGGCGGCCGGCAGACTGCCGGTGTGGCCGACCATGTCGGGATTGGCGAAGTTCAGCACGATCAGGTCGTATTTCGCGGCCTCGATCGCCGCCACCACGCGGTCGGTGAGTTCGGGGGCGGACATCTCCGGCTGGAGGTCGTAGGTCGCGACCTTGGGCGAGGGGACCATGATCCGGTCCTCGCCCGGGAAGGGCTCCTCGCGCCCGCCGTTCAGGAAATAGGTGACGTGCGGGTATTTCTCGGTCTCGGCGGCGCGGAGTTGGGTGCGCTGCGCGGCGGCGGTGATCTCGCCGAGGACGTTGGGGAGCTGATCGGGCGGGAACAGGGTGGCGAGGAAGGCGTCGAGTTCCGCGCTGTACTGGGTCATGCCGAGGGCGGCGGCGAAGCGGATTTGGCGGGCCCGGGGGAAGCCGTCGAAGGCGGGGTCGAGCAGGGCCGCGAGGATCTCGCGCACCCGGTCGGCGCGGAAGTTGAAGCATAGCAGGGCGTCGTCGTCCTTCATGCCTTGGTAGTCGCCGATCGCAGCGGGAACGACGAACTCGTCGGTCAGGTCGTGGGCGTAGGAGTCCTCCATGACCGCCTGGGCGGTTGGGAAGCGCGGACCCTTGGCCTCGGCGATCGCGGCATAGGCACGCCTAACCCGGTCCCAACGCTTGTCGCGGTCCATCGCGTAATAGCGCCCGCAGACGGTGGCGATCGGGACCGACGCGGGTAGCACGGCGGCGAGTCGGGCGAGGTCGTCGGCGCCAGAGCGCGGCGGAGTGTCGCGCCCGTCGGTGAAGGCGTGGATGACGGTCGGGATTCCCGCTTTGTCCAGCAGATGGGCGAGCGCGGCGGCGTGGTCCTGATGCGAATGCACGCCCCCCGGCGAGACGAGGCCGAGCAGGTGACAGGTGCCTTTGGATTGCTTCAGCTTGGCGATGAAGGCGGCGAGGACGGGCGATTTGGCGACCTCACCGGCGGCGAAGGCGTTGCTGATGCGCGGCAAGTCCTGCATCACCACGCGCCCGGCGCCGATGTTGAGGTGGCCGACTTCGGAATTGCCCATCTGCCCGTCCGGCAATCCCACGTCGGAACCGGAGGTGTGGAGGAGGGCGTGCGGGCAGGTCGTCCAGAGGCGGTCGAAATTGGGCTTGCGCGCGAGGCGCACGGCGTTGTCCTCGCTCTGCTCGCGCCAGCCGAAGCCGTCGAGGATCACCAGCATCACCGGGCGAATCGCCTGCGCCATCTTGGGTTCTCCCTGGCGCGTGGGTAGCGCCCGAGAGGGCAGGGGACAAGCACAGGGCGCCGTCTGAGATTCAGGGCCGCCCGGCGCGATGATACGGGTGCCCGGCGATGATCGTCTGGGCGCGGTAGAGCTGCTCGGCCAGCAGGACGCGGGCCAGCATGTGCGGCCAGGTCATCGGACCGAGCGAGAGCGCGAAGTCGGCGCGGTTCAGGACCGCGCGGTCGAGGCCCTCGGCGCCGCCGATCAGGAAACACACCGGGCGGCCGAGGCCCAGCCAGGTTTCGAGTAGCGTCGCTAATCCGGCGCTGTCCGGCGCCTTCCCACCCAGGTCGAGAGCGACCGCGAAGGCGCGCGGGGGCAGCGCCGACAGTAGGGACGCGCCCTCCCGGCGCCTGATTTCGGCGCCGCCGCCGCGCGCCTCGGCGATCTCCGTCAGCGTGAGGGCCGGGTGCAGGCGGGCGGAGTAGCGGGCGAACAGCTCGGATTCCGGCCCGGCGCGGAGGCGGCCGACGGCGATCAGGTTTGGCATCCTGGAAAAGCGATGGCAGAGCGCGCGGTGCTATACAATGATGGCCCGCCACAACATCCGGAGGCACCGATGCCCGTCCTGACCGCCAGCAACCCGCCCGGCGTGCGCGCGCCGACCAGCCGCTACTCGCACGCTGTCCTGGTGGAAGGCGCGGGACGGCGGCTGGTGATCTCCGGCCAGGTCGGGGTGGCGCCGGACGGCTCCGTCTCCAGCACCGCCGAAGGCCAGATCGCGCAGGCGTTCGCCAATCTGCGCGAGGTACTGAGGGCGCACGGAATGGGGTTCGCCGACATCGTCAAGAGCACCGCATTCCTCACCGACCGCACCCATCTCGGCGCCTACCGCGCCGCTCGCGAGGCTGTCTTCGCCGAACACGCCCCGGCTTCGACCCTGCTGCTGGTCGCGGGCCTCGCGGATCCGCGCTGGGTGGTGGAGATCGAGGCGGAGGCGGCGAGGTGATCCTGTGAAGCTGGGCGCGCGGCTGACCGCCCGGATGCGCCACCCGGTGATCGCCAAGCTCGTCGCCCTGGTGCGCTCCGCCGCGTTCGACTTCGGCGGCGTCGTCGTGTTCTACGTTCTGCTCTGGACAGCCGGGCTCAAGCCGGCGATCGCCGGGACGATCGTGTTCCTGGCGGTCGATTTCGTTCGGCGCCGCCGCCGCCATCTCGGCTTTCCCCGAATCTATGTGCTCTCCAGCGCACTGGTGATCGTCTTCGGGTTCATCGACCTGGCCTCGTCCAGCCCGTTCATGATCAAATACGAGGCGCCGATTTCCAGCCTCGCGGTCGGAGCGATGTTCGCACTGGGCGCGCGGGGCAAATCGATCGTCCAGGAATTGGTGGAGCAGCAGGCGCCCGATGCATCCGACGACAGTCCGGAGATGCGGCGTTTCTTCCAGCTGATGACGGCGATGTGGGCGGCGTATTTCGTCATCAAGGCCGGCGTCTATCTCTGGATCGGGGAGACCATGACGATCGAGCGCGCGTTGGAGGTGCGCCCGATCATCAGCTTCGTCAGCCTCGGCGCCATGATGGGGCTCTGCACCCAGGGGCAGTTCCTGTTCGCCTTGTGCGAGCGGCTGCATCTTCTGCCCAGGCCCGTGGAACCCGACTCGCCGGGTTGACGGAAGCTCGCCTTCCCCTCCGGCGAGGGGCTACGGTAGGCAGGGCGGGAGTAGGAATGGTGCCCAGGGGCGGAATCGAACCACCGACACTGCGATTTTCAGTCGCATATGTCGTCAGGGCTATGTCTCTGACAGGGCACAGCTTCTTACACGGCGGCCGACTAGTACGGCGTTTCCATGGATCGACTCCTATCACGCCGCATCGGCGATCTTGTAGGTCCATTGGTGGATGACCGGGTCGCGGTTGATGTCGTCGAGGTAGGCAAGGATTCTGGCCTTAAGCTCG
>JBDTFI010000482.1:0-7836 GCA_039938035.1 Acetobacteraceae bacterium
TGCACGCCGGCGAGCACGACGGCCTCCATTACGCGATGGGGTACTGCGGCTCGGGCGTGGGCATGGCGGGCTATCTTGGCATGCGCATCGGCCAGCAGGTATTGCGCGTCAAGGACGGTGAAACGGCGTTCGACGGACTTCGCTTCCAGACCCGCCCGTTCTACAGCGGCAACCCGTGGTTTCTAGCGCCCTCGATCATGTACTACGGCTGGCGCGACCGGCGCGGACGCTGATCTGGCGTCTCGTCGGGGCGGCGCGCTAACCCGGCGTTAAGGTGCGTGTGCGTCTTCTGTGGCCATCCGTGGGTGGGTGCGACCGCGTTGCCCGATGGCCAGGAGGATCCGCTGATGCCCGCACGCGACGCGCCCAGCGCCGATTGGCGGCTGACGGTCGCACTCGCCGTCGTCGCGGCGGCATTGGCGATCATGGGCGTGGTGCTCGCCGCGTCGGCGCCGTCGTCTCCGTCCGCGAGACCGGAGTTGCAGGTGTCCCAGCACGGTCGACAGTTCCGGCCCGGTGCCATCAGCATCGACCGCGGCGACACGGTGCGCGTCGTCAACGACGACGGCGAGGTGCGCCACCACGCCTATGTCGCGTCACCACAATTCAGCTTCGACTCCGGCGACCAGGAACCGGGCCATCACTCCGACATCACGTTCACCGTCGCCGGGCACTTCGCCGTGCTCTGCGCCATCCACCCAAGGATGCGTCTCGATGTGAACGTGAGGTAGTCGGTGGCGCGACATCAGGCCGGTGTCGCGGCGGCGCCGAACAGCAGCACGTGCAGTCCGTAATAGCAGGCGATGGTGGCCGCCAGGGCGGCGCAATAGACCACAGGCGCGACCGCCACCGGCCGGCGCGCGCCGCGCCCGTGGTGATCGATCGCGACGGCGAGCAGCACGATGATGATTGGCGCATGACCGATCGCATCGATCTTACCGAACGGTCCGATCGCGCCGAGGAACATCGCCATCAGGATCACGGCCGCTGAGCGGCGGACCAGCGGCGTCCACAGCATCGCGAAGGCCAGGCTGAACTCCACGAACCCGGCGGCGCACATGTAGAACGGCGGGCTGAAACCCAGTCCCATGTGGGGATGGATGATGAAGAGCGGATAGGTCCATTGCGGGTAGGCCCATTTCTCCACCGAGGCCCACATGAGCGTGATGGCGGCGCCCCAGCGGAGCACGTCCATCGGGCGCAGGCCGAACCAGGTTCGGTTCAGCCCGATCATCGCGATGTAGGCGGCCGCAGTGAGGAAGATCGGATAGTCAAGCATGTGGTACAGGCCGTATTCGCGCACGCCCAAGGCGTAGAGAACGACGATCCCACCGGCCGACCACACCATCGTCGGCCGCCACAGCATTCCGATCGCGATCGAGAGTTGCAGCCATGGAACGAATGCGATGCCGGTCTTCAGCTCGGGCGTCAGAATGATGTCGCCAAGCGTCCACAGGCAGATGAAGAAGGCCCCGTAGCAAGCACGGAACAAGGTCTCGAATTGTCCCTCGACCATCGCCGAAAGCTCGTCGATGCCGTCGAGCAGGAACGCGCCGATCGTGAGCCCCTCGGTGATGCAGGCGACCATCAGGATCCCGATGCCGAGCAGCAGGACGTGGCGGAAGTCGCTGGACCAGACGAGGTTCAGCGCCCGCGGGCGGGTGAATACGTTATAGTCGCAGAACCATTTGACATGCGCGCTCGCCGGCGTGCTCCAGATTATTCCGCCGCCCATCACGAGGCAGCTGATCGGAACCAAGCGGACGGACGCGGCGCATCCGGCGATCCGGCCCAAAATCGCCAAAAAAAGGACCCGTCGCGCGACATGAGCTATTTGTAGGGATGCTCGTAAACCTCCTGTTAACGAATTTGACGAAAAATGCGACGGCCTTAGAGCAACGAAAAGGAACCGGATCATGCTACTCGCCACGGGATTAGAGGTTGTCGGACATGGCGCCACGGCGGTCGGGGCGCGCGGGGGAATCGCGCTTGGACCGGTGAGCCAGCGCCTGCTGCGGCGTCTGGCGGCGGGGGCTTTCCTCGCCGCGTTGATCGGCATCGGGCTGGCGTTCCCGATCGTGTAGGCCGGACCGCTCGGGCTTTTCGGATCGGGCATCACGGCGCGGCACCCGCCAGGGGTGACGGACGGTCGCCGGTCAGCGTGCGCAGGAATGCCACGAGGTCGGCTTTGTCTCGGGCGGTCAGGCCCAGCTTGCGGATCGCCTCGGCCCGGCTCGGCCGGTCGATCCCGCCCCGGTCGTAGAGGTCGATCACCGCTTCGAGGCTGGGGACCGACCCGTCATGCATGTAGGGCGCGCGCCGCGCCACGTCGCGCAGCGACGGCGTCTTGAACGCGTAGCGCAGCATCACCGAGGTCGGGAACAGCCGGCCGCGGCCGATATCCGTCCCGGTCGCGCTGCCGATGTCGTGGAACGACCCGTCGGTGAACGTCCAGCCGGAATGGCAGGCCGCGCAATGGCCGCTGTTGAACACGTCGAATCCGCGCTTCGCCGCCGTGCTGATCGCGCCCGCGTCGCCGGCGATCCAGCGGTCGAACGGCGCCTCGCCCGCGACGATCGTGCGCTCGAACATCGCCAGTGCCCGCGCGACGTGGTTGCGCGAGATCGCCCCGTCGGGGAAGGAGCGGGCGAACGCCGCGCGATAGACCGCCGAGGCGGACAGCCGGCGCGCCAGTTCGGCCCCACTGAGGTTCATGTTGTCCGCCGCCGTGATCGGCGCGTAGGCGACACTCTCCAGATCGCTGAATTTGCCATCCCAGCCGAGCACCGGCACCCAGGCGATATCGAGCAGCGTCGGCGTGCGCAGGGCCAGGATCGCACCGCCGTTGCCGATGGCGCGCGCTTTGCCGTCGGCCCAGCCCAGCGACGGAACGTGGCACCCGGAGCAGGCGAGCGTGCCAGAGCCGGACATCGCCGGATCGAAGAACAGCTGACGGCCAAGGGCCGCCTCGGCCGGGGTGTAGGGATCGTCCGGCGGGAAGGGGATGACGGCGGGGCGCGCATAGGACGCCTTCCAGTCCTCCCGTTGCCGCGCCGCCGAGACGGGGGCGTGCCGCGCGGTGAAGGCGACGCCCGCCACGGCCACCAGGGTCGCCGACGCGATCAGCACGACGATGCGGATCGTCCGTTGCCTCAAGATCGCCCTGCTCCGGCCGTTGCGGGGTCAATGCCCGGGCCGGTTATCCGCCGCCGCCGTTAACGAAAGGTTAACGCGAGGGCTGCTCTGCGGCGGGGGCGCCTATCCCGACGCCGGACGGCCAACATCGTCACAGCGCGGACCACAGACCTGCCCCGGACCCCACCTCGCAGGTCGCCATCGGGGCCCACAGGTACCCTGGGTCAAACTTAGTAAACCTGGCGCCTATGAGGGTCAGGATGAGGGGCCGCGCGGTACGGATCGGTCATTCGTTCAGGCAAACGGTATCACACCGCCAGATACCGATCCCGCACCTCCGCGTCGTCCAGTAGCGCCGCCATCGTCCCCGTCCATACCACGCACCCCTTCTCGATCACCGCCGCATGATCGGCCACGCGCTTGGCGAAGTGCGGGTTCTGTTCGGCCAGCAGGATCGTCATCCCGTCGCGCTTCAACGCCGCCAGCGCGCCGGCCATCTGCTCCACGATCAGCGGCGACAGCCCCTCGCTCGGCTCGTCGAGCAGGATCAGTCGCGGATTGCCCATCAACGTGCGTGCGATGGTCAGCATCTGCTGCTCCCCGCCGCTCATCCGTCCACCCGGACGGGTGCGCATCTCGCCGAGATTCGGAAACAATGCGAACAGGCGTTCAGACGTCCAGGGTGGCAGCCCGGCACGCGCGGGCTGGCGGCCGACGCTTAGATTCTCCATGACCGTCAACTCGGTGAAGATGCGCCGCTCCTCTGGCACGTAGCCAAGCCCAAGACGAGCGATGCGGTACGGCTCCCAGCCGGCGATCTCCTGATCCATGAAACGGATCGAACCGGACGTCGGGCGCACCAGCCCGATCAGCGACTTCATCGTGGTGCTCTTGCCGGCGCCATTGCGCCCGATCAGCACCCACGCTTCGCCTTCCGCCACCGCGAAGTCGACGTCGTCCAGCACTTGCGCGCGCCCGTAATGCGCATCGAGGCCGCGCACCGCCAGCATCATGCGTCACTTCCGAGATAGACCTCACGCACGCGCGGATGCCGGCGGACATCCTCCGCATCGCCCGACGCGATCAGTTCACCGCGGTTCAGCACCAGGATGCGATCGGCGACACCGAACACCACGTCCATGTCGTGCTCGGTGAACAACACCGCGAGGCCGCGTTGATGCGCCAGTTCGCGGACCAGACGCATCAGCGCCCCGCGCTCCCCCGGCGCCATGCCAGCGGTCGGTTCGTCCATCAGCAGCAGACGCGGATCATTGGCGAGCGCCATCGCCAGATCCAGCCGCTTCAGATCGCCGTAGGCCAGCACGCCGGCCGCCCGCTCCGCCTGCCCCGCCAGCCCCACCTGGGCCAGCAGCCAATCGGCATCCGCCGTTTCCTCCCGCGCCGCCGGACGCCAGAACCGCCAGGCGCGGCGCGCGTGCGCGATCAATGCCATCTGCACGTTCTCGCGCACGGTCATGGAAGCGAAGGTCTCGGTCACCTGGAAGGTGCGCCCGACGCCGAGGCGGCAGATGGCGCGAGGCGCCATGCCTGCGATCTCGCGGCCAAGCAATGCGACACCTCCCGCATCCGGTCGCAACTGCCCGCCGACCATGTTGAAGCAGGTGGACTTGCCGGCCCCGTTCGGCCCGATCAGCGCGAGCATCTCGCCCGCTGCCACGGTGAAGGATACGTCGCTCACCGCGCGCACGCCGCCGAACGATTTCCGCAGCCCGGCCGCTTGCAGAACCGAGACGCCGCTCACGCCGGTTGCCGGCG
Source organism: Acetobacteraceae bacterium (assembly GCA_039938035.1). Classification (GTDB taxonomy): domain Bacteria; phylum Pseudomonadota; class Alphaproteobacteria; order Acetobacterales; family Acetobacteraceae; genus DATFDN01. The sequence goes on from JBDTFI010000482.1 coordinate 4,912, forward strand.
CAACCACAGACGATTGGCGGCCCCCGCGATGCCCTCGGGGAACGCGACCACCAGCACGACGATCGCGAGGCCGAGAACCAGTCGCCACAAATTCGTGCTCTGCAACAGCAGATCGTACAACCCGGTATAGGCGAGCGCGCCGACGATCGGGCCGGCCATCGTATGAACGCCGCCCAGCAGCACCATCAGCAGCGCATCGACCGAACGCGGAATGTCGGCGTAGGACGGGAACACGCTGCCCTTGCCGAACGCGAACACGCCGCCCGACAGCCCGGCCGCGGCGCCGGCGATCGCGAAGCCGGCGATGCGCAGCCGCGAATTGTCGAGCCCGATCGCCTCCGCCCGCCGCGCCGAATCCCGCGTTGCCCGCAGCGCATAGCCAAACGGGGCGTACAGGATGCGGCGCAGCAACATCGTCACCGCGATGCAAAGCGCCAGCGCCAGCCAGTAGAACGAGGCCGGCGTGCCGACCCAGCGCGCCGGCCAGATGTTCAGCATCCCGTTATCGCCGCCTGTCACCTCGACCCATTGGAAAGCGACCGCCCAGACGATCTGCGCGAAAGCGAGCGTGATCATCGCGAGATAGACCCCCGATAGCCGCACCGTGAACCAGGCGAGCAGCGCGGCGACGATCCCCGCCAGCACCGGTGCCGCGGCGAGGCCGAACAGCATCGGCGCCTTCGCCACCACCACCAGCCCCGCGGCGTAGGCGCCGAGGCCGAACCAGGCGGCGTGGCCGAAGCTCGGCATCCCGCCCGGTCCCATCACGAAATGCAGGCTGGCGGCGAACAGGATCGCGACCACGGCTTCGGTCAGCACCGACAATCCGTAGGCGCCGACATAGAACGGTGCCGCGATGGCCGCCGCCAGCGCCACCGCACCGAGCACGCGCGCGGCGAGCGGCGCGGGGCGCACCAGGGGAGCGGCGCCGCCGACCATGCGCGCCTCGGTCAACGGGCGCCCGAGCAGGCCGTTGGGCCGCGCCATCAGCACCAGCGCCATGACGACGAACGCGAGGATCAGCGTGGCGCGCGGCACCAGCACGATGCCATACGCTTGCAGCAAGGCGATCAGCAGCGCCGCGAGATAGGCGCCCGGCAGGCTGCCCAGCCCGCCGACCACCACGATCACGAACGCATCGGTGATCGCGCCAAGGTCCATTTGCAGATTGGCGGATTGGTCGGGCAGCGCCAGCGCGCCGCCGAGCCCCGCGAGCGCGGCGCCGAGCGCGAAGACGGACGTGAACAGCCAGCGCTGATCGACACCGAGCGCGCCGACCATCTCGCGATCCTGGGTCGCGGCGCGCACCAGCGTGCCCCACCGCGTTCGGGTGAGCAGCAGCCACAGCGCCGCCAGCACCAGCGGTCCGACCCCGATCAGCGCGAGGTCGTAGGCCGGGAATCGACTGCCGGCGATCATGACGAAGCCACGCAGCCAGGGCGGGCGCGGCAGCGACAGATCGTCGGGTCCCCAGATCCGCAAGGTCAGATCCTGAACGATCAGCACCACGCCAAACGTCGCCAGCAACTGAAACAATGGCGGCGCGCGATAGATGCGCCGCAGCAGCCCGATCTCCATCACCACGCCGAGCAGTCCCACCGCGAGCGCCGCGCCGATGACGCCCAGCACGAATCCCAACTGCGTGCCGGGCAGATGCGCGAGCACGGTGACGCCGATATAGGCGCCGAGCATGTAAAGACTGCCGTGAGCGAAGTTCACCACGCGCGTCACGCCGAAGATCACCGTCAGGCCAGCGGCCACCAGGAACAGCGACGAAGCGCTGGCAAGCCCGGTCAACCCCTGGATGACGACAAAGTTCACCCGGCGGCGGGCCGCAGCTTGCGTACCTCCGCGTCCGAGGGCATGACCGAGGCGCCATCGACATAGTGCCAGTCGACCATCACGCCCTTGCCGTCCTGGAGCGCGAGCTTGCCGACGAACGTGCCCATCGTGCTCTGATGGTCGATCGCACGGTACGTGGAGCGACCGAACGGCGTGTCGAACGCGGCACCGGCGAAGCCTTTCACCATCTCGTCGGTGGAGGTGCCGCCCGAGGCGGTCAACCCGGCGACGATCGAGTGGATCAGCGCGTAGCCAACCACCGAGCCCATCCGCGGGGATTCATTGAAGCGCGTCTGGTACGCCCGCACGAACGCCGCGTTTCCGGCCGCCTTGTCCTGCGCGCCCGGGTAGCCGGTCACGATCCAGCCCGGTGGCGTCTCGGCGCCCAGCGGATCGAGATATTCCGGCTCCCCGGTCAACAGCGAAACCACCGGACGGTTCTCGAACAGGCCGCGCGTATTGCCCTGACGCACGAAGTTCGTCAGGTCGCCGCCGAAGGTGACGTTGAACAGCGCATCGGGCTTCGCCGCCGCCAGCGCCTCGACCGTCGCGCCCGCGTCGATATGACCAAGCGCCGGCCATTGCTCGGCGACGAACTGCGCGCCGGGCTGCTTGGCGGCGAGCAATTGCTTGAACCATTTCACGGCGGATTGGCCGTATTCGTAGTTCGGCGCGACGGTCGCCCAGCGCTTGGCGCCGAGCTTGGCGGCGGGTGCGGCGAGCATGCGGGCCTGCTCGTAGGTGCAGGGGCGCAGGCGGAAGGTGTAGCGATTGCCTTTCTCCCAGATCAGCGCGTCGGTGAGCGGCTCGCCGGCGACGAACAGCGTTTTGTTCTCGCGGGCGAAATCGCTGACGGCGAGGGCGACGTTGGAGAGATAGGTGCCGGCCAGTATGTCGACCTTGGCGTCGTTGATCAACTCGCCGGCAATCCGGACGGCGTTCTCCGGGCGTCCGCCATCGTCGCGGTTGGTGATGTCGAGCCTGCGGCCGAGGACGCCGCCGGCGCCGTTGACCTGGTCGGCGGCGAGCATCATGCCGTTGCGGTAGGGCAGGGTGAAGGCGGGCTGGCCGGTGTAGGAGTTG
>JBDTFI010000483.1:0-3069 GCA_039938035.1 Acetobacteraceae bacterium
GGCCCGGCTGCTGGACGAGAAGCGGTGGGACGAGTGGCTGACGCTGTTCACCGAGGACGGACACTACTGGGTGCCGCTGGCGCGCGATCAGACCGACGCCGAGACGCATACGTCGCTTGCCTACGAGGACACGCTGCTGCTGCGCCTGCGGATCGAGCGGCTGAAGCGGCGGCCGCCCTCGCAACATCCGCCGAGTTGGAGTCAGCATGTTCTCCAGGCACCGGAGGTCGAGGCGGCCGTCGGCGGCTGGCGGACGCGCACCCCGTTCCACTACGCCGAGGCGCGCGGCGACGCGGCCCAGATGTACGCCGGCGTGGCGCTGCACGATCTGGTGGAGGATGCAGGTGCACCACGCATCCGGCTCAAGCGAGTCAACCTGGTGAACTGCGACGCCGCGCTGCCGTCGGTACAATTGTTCCTTTAAGCCACGATCCGCGCCTCGAACGGCGGCAGCAAGTCCGGCGCCTCGAACTCCAGCACCCACAGATCGGGATCGCGCCCCACTTGTCGGGCCACGTACGCATCCACCGCCGCCTCATCGACGGGGGCCGGGCCGGTGGCGCGGAGCCAGGCGGGAGAGTCGACGGCGCGGACCTGTGACAGCACGCACAGCCCCTCGCGTCCGCGCAACACGACGAGGATGCCGCCGGAATCGGGGTCGCCCTTGCGGAGCACCGCGCCGGGGCGGTTGTTGAGGTCGCCCATGCGGACCGCCATGCTGACCCACAGACCCGCCTTGACCCGTGCTTCGGTCATGGTGCGGCGAGGCTCCCGCCGTCGATCGGCAACGCGTGGCCGGTGATGTTGCCGGCCCCCGGGCTCAGCAGGAAGGCGACGGTCTGGGCGATTTCATCCGGCTCGGCGATACGCCCCGTCGGCACGCCCGCTGCCGCCTCGGCACGGGTGATGCCGAGTTCGGAGAAGCGCCCCGCCGACATCGCAGTGTCGGTCCAGCCGGGGCACACCGCATTCACCGTGATCGCGCGTGGGGCGAGGGCAATCGCCAGGGCGCGGGTGTAGCCGATGACGGCGTGCTTGGCGGCGCAATAGGCCGTCTGGTCCGCCACCCCGCGCAGTCCCAGCGTGGAGGCGACGTTGACGATCCGCCCCGAGCGATCCGGCAATCGTGCCTGCGCGGCGCTGCAACAATGGTATGTCCCGTGCAGGTTCGCATTGATGATGGCGTGCCAGAGGGCGTCGGCGGACGCATCGATCGGGTTCGCCCCGGCGATCCCGGCGGCGTTCACCAACGCGTCGATGCGCGCCATCCCGGCGATCAGCGCGCGCGCAGTTTTTGGGTCGGTTACGTCGCACGCCTGGAATGCCACGCCGTGCGGTGTCGATTCCGGGGCGTTGCGGGCCACCGCGACGACGCGCCAGCCATCGCGGGCAAGCCGGCTTGCCACCGCCGCGCCGATGCCGCGCGTTCCGCCGGTGACAAGCGCCATCCTCATTGCGCGGTTCCTCCGCCGTCGACGGGCAGGATCACGCCGGTGATGAACGAGGCCGCGTCCGAGGCGAGGAACGCCACCACGGCGGCGATCTCCTCCGGTCGGGCGAAGCGACCCAGCGGCACGCCCGCACGGTACGCGTCCGCCGAGGACGCCGGGAACCGATCCGGATAGCGCGCCGCCAACTCGTCGATGACGCGCGCCAGCATCGGCGTGTCCGTGCTGCCCGGCGCGATGCAGTTCACCCGGACGCCGTCGCGCGCCCAATCGAGCGCCGCGCTGCGTGACAGCTGCGCGATGGCGGCTTTGCTCGCCCCATACGCGGCGCTGACCTGCTTGCCGATCAGCGCCTGGTCCGAGGCGATGTTGACGATCGCGCCACGTCTTCGCGCGATCATGCCCGGCAGCACCGCGCGCATCAGCGCGTAGGGGGCGAAGAAGTTGACCTGGAACACCCTCTCGACTTCGGCAAGCGGCGTGTCGAGCACGCTGCCGAGCACCGTCACCCCGGCGTTGTTCACCAGCACGTCGATCGGCCCGCGCGCCGCGATCAGCGCCGCGACGCGGGTCTCCAGCGTCACGGTGTCGGCGAGGTCGAACTCGGGCAGGTCGAGGCCGATCACCTCGGCGCCGTCCGCCTCCAGCATCGCCGCGATCGCCGCGCCGATCCCGCCGCGGTGCCCGGTGACGATCGCGCGCTTGCCCGAGAGCCCGAAGCCGCTCATCCGGGAGGGTCTGGATACCAGTCGTCGAGAACCTGGCCCGTGCTGTACGAGTCCGGAAAGGGCACAACTTGATCCCGAAACGCCAGCATGGCGCGTTCCGTGACCTTCCGCGCGGATACCATTTCTTCCCGTACGAGGCGATCTAGTTCTTGCCGTAAACTTGGGCTGTCGGCAAGTATCCGCCGAGCCTGCTCGCGTTCGCGGGCCACGGTTGTCTCCCAACCGGCCCGTGGCCGGCTGGCGCTCGAGCATTGTAGCTTCAGCAGGTGTTCGATAATCGTATGGATTCGGCTAGCGAGGTCGCGTCTCTCCGATTTTCCCATGTCTTCAATTTCCTCGGCTAAATGATCCCAATCCAAACGGAGGTTCACGCCAATAAGTTGTGCCGCACGAAGGGCTTTCGCCTGCTCGCGCGTCCACTCCACGAAATCGCGATCGTACGTCGTCTCAATGGTGTCCATGAGTGTCTCTGGCTGAGCCGTCTAATTAGGGCATTCCTCGCCCGCTCACATCTAGGGCGAGCGGAGCCGACCGGCAACAATCTTCCGAAACGGCGGTTTCCCGGCCATCATACGACCGCGATTCCGGAAGGAGCCTCGATGTCCCGTATCTCGCTGCTGCTGCTCGCCTGGCTGCTCGTGCCCGTCATGATGGCGCGAGCGGCCGATAAAGTCCGTTTCGGCCTCGATTGGACGGCGGAAGCGGAGTACGGCGGCTACTATCAAGCGCTGGCGACGGGCATCTACGCCCGCCACGGGCTTGACGTCACGATCGAGCAGGGCGGCCCGCAGGTGAACCACACGCAATTGCTGATCGCCGGGCGGCTCGATTTCAACATCACGTCCAATTCCCTGCTGGCGCTGAACTTCGTCCGCCAGGGCATCCCGTTCCGC
>JBDTFI010000484.1:0-3330 GCA_039938035.1 Acetobacteraceae bacterium
TCATCTGCAAGTATGTGTTGGGCTGCGTGCGGATGATGTAGCCGTGATGCGGCAGCTTGGTGATCGAATCGGCGCCGGAGACGGTGAACAGCATCACCTTCGCCTCCCAGCACAACGGCGCCACCGCTGTCGTGTCCGCACTCGCCCAGGTGCCCACCACGGCGCAAACGCGGTCGACGTCGATCAGCTTGTGCCCGCCCGCCACCGTCGCGTCCGGGTTGGTCTGGGTGTTGGCGACGGTCAGCACGATTCGCCGCCCACCAACCCCGCCCGCCTTGTTCACCTGATCGGCGACCGCCTGAATGACCTTCACCATCGACGGGCCGTATTGTCCCCCCGCCCCGGTCAGCGGACACAGCGCGCCGACGCGCACCGGCTCCTCGGCGGCGCGCGCCGCACCGATGAACGGGACGGCGAGCCCGGCCGCCAGCGCGGTCCGGCGGGTGATCAGCATCGTGAAGTCCTCCCGGTTTGTTGGCGCCAGCCTACACGGGTTCAGCCGCCCAGAAACAGCCGCCTCACCTCGGTGTCCTCCGCCATCGCGCGCGCCGGCCCCTGGCGCACCGTCCGCCCGTCCACCAGCACCACGCCGCGATCGGCGATCATCAGCGCCTCGCGCGCGTTCTGCTCGACCATGACGACGGACGTGCCGGCGCGATGGATGTCGGCGATCGTATCGAACAGCGCCTCGGCGGCGGCGGGCGACAGGCCGGCGGAGGGCTCGTCGAGCAGCAGCAGGCGGGGGGCGACCATCAGCGCCATCGCCATCGCCAGCACCTGGCGCTGCCCGCCCGACAGCGTCCGCGCCGACGCTCGCCGCTTGGTCGCCAGCACGGGAAATCGCGCGAACAGCGCCTCGATACGCGCGCGCGTGCCAGTGCGTTCGATCAGGCCGCCCATCTCCAGGTTCTCACGCACCGTCATGGACGCGAACACATTCGCTTCCTGCGGCACGAAGGCGATGCCGCGCCGCGCCCGATCGCCCGGAGACAAATGCTGCATCGGCAGGCCATCCAGCAGGATCGCCCCCGATTTCAACCGCAACAGCCCAGCGATCGCCTTCAGGAGCGTGGATTTGCCGGCGCCGTTAGGGCCGATGATCGCCACCATCTCGCCCGACGCGACCGTCAGCGCCGCGCCTTTCAGGATCTCGTCGGCGGCGCCGTAGCCGCAGACGATCGCCTCGACGCGCATCAGGTCCATCGGCGCCGACCCATATAGGCTTCCTGCACGGCGGGGTCGGCCGCGACCTGCGCGAAACTGCCCTGCGTCAACACGCTCCCTTCCGCCATCACCACCACCGGGTCGCAGAGCCGCGCCACGAGGTCCATGTGATGCTCGATCACCAGGAACGTCATGCCCTCGTCGCGCAGCGCCCGCAGATGATGCGCGATCTCCTCGGAAAGCGTCGGGTTCACCCCGGCCACCGGCTCGTCCAGCAGGATCATGCGCGGCGCGGCCATCAGCGCGCGGCCGATCTCCAGCAGCTTCTTCTGCCCACCCGACAGCGACGCCGCCGGCGTGTTGCCAAGCCGCAAGAGGCCGAGCCGGCGGGCGATCGAGGCGGCCGCGGCGCGCGCCGCCTCCTCCTCGGCCTTCCCGCCGCCCAGCAACGCCGTCCCGACCCGCTCCCCCGGCTGGTCCGGGGCGTAGAGCATCAGGTTTTCCATCACCGACAGACGCGGGATGCCGCGCGCGATCTGGAAGCTTCGCACCATCCCGGCGCGGGTGATCCGATCGGGCCGCCATCCGCTCACGTCGCGCCCGGCGAACCGCACCGTGCCGGCATCGGCGCGCACCACGCCGCTGATGCACTGAAACGCGGTCGTCTTGCCCGCCCCGTTCGGCCCGATCAGCGCGGTGATCGTTCCTTCGGCAACCGCGAGGTCCAGCCCGTCCAACGCCACCACGCCCCCGAAGCGCCGGCGCAGCCCGCGCACCTCGAGCAGCATCAGCCGATGCTCATCAAGGTCGCGTTGCCGCCAGCCGCGGCGGTGTTGGTGCTGATCGAACGTTCCCGCACCAGACCGTGCAGCGGTATCCCCGTGAACACCGCCACGATCGGTCCGTCCCGCGCCGCCAGTTCCCGGTTCAGCGCGCGCAGCGCGTCGGCGTCACCGTCGAACAGCACCGTATCGAAGCGCTCCATCGGGATCGACGCCTCGGTCAGGACCCGGTTGCCGGTCGCGAGAGCAGCGGCCACCTGGCGTTGGAGAGCGTCCTTGTCGGACGCGATGCAGAGCACGGTGCCGCACGCCTCCAGCCGATAGATGTTGCGCTCTCCGACGGGACCGGGAAGCTCCAGCGTCAGGCCCGGCTTCATGGCGTCGGGGCCGGACGCCAGCAACCGATGCAAATACAGTGGCCCGCCTGCCTTGGGTCCGGTGCCGGAGAGCCCGTGGCCGCCGAACGGCTGCACGCCCACCACCGCGCCGATGACATTGCGATTGACGTAGACGTTCCCCGCCGAAATCCGGCCGATCACGTGCTCGATCGTCTCGTCGATCCGCGTGTGCAGCCCGAAGGTCAGCCCGTAGCCGGTGGCGTTGATCGCATCGATCACCGCATCCAGTTCGTCGCGCCGATAGCGCAGGACGTGCAGCACCGGGCCGAACACCTCGTGCGTCAGTTCCGACAGGCGGGACAACTCGATCAAGGTCGGTGCGACGAATGTGCCGTGGCGGCACTGATCGGGCAACGGCAAGGCGAACACCGGACGGCCCGCGTCGCGCATCGCCCGCACATGGGCCAGAATCCCCTCGCGCGCCTCCTCGGTGATGACCGGCCCAACATCCGTTGACAGGCGATCGGGATTGCCGACCGACAGTTCGGCCATCGCTCCCTTCAGCATCGCCAGGATGCGGTCGGCCACCTCTTCCTGCACGCACAGCACGCGCAGCGCCGAACACCGCTGCCCGGCGGAATCGAACGCCGACATCAGCACGTCGGCGACCACCTGCTCGGCGAGCGCCGAGGAATCGGCGATCAGCGCGTTCTGCCCGCCGGTCTCCGCGATCAGCGGTACCGGCTCACCCGCCGGACTCAGACGCTCGGCGAGCTGACGCTGAATGAGCCGCGCGACGGCGAAGGAGCCGGTGAACACCACGCCTTGGGTGCGTGCGTCGCCGACCAGCGCGGCGCCCACATCGCCCGCGCCGGGCAGCAACTGCACCGCATCGTCCGGCACTCCGGCCTCGTGCAGGATGGCAATCGCCTGGGCGGCGATCAGCGGCGTCTCCTCCGCCGGCTTTGCCAGCACCGCGTTACCCACCGCCAGCGCCGCCGCCACCTGCCCGGTGAAGATCGACAACGGGAAATTCCACGGGCTGA
>JBDTFI010000485.1:0-3224 GCA_039938035.1 Acetobacteraceae bacterium
CCAACCGGCCGTTCGCCGAATGGCGCGAGGTCTTCCCCAACGCCGCCTGCGTCGTCTCCCTGATCGACCGCCTCATCCACAACGCCGAGATCATCGCCATCGACGGCGACTCCTACCGCCTCAAGGAAGCCCGCGAACGCACCGAGCAGCGCGCCCGCCAGCGCCGTGGCGGGAAGCCATGAGCGAGCCGACGAAGCCGCCGCCGGCGGCCACGCCGCGCTGGGCGAGCGCCGTCGTCATCCCCAGCACTTGGACGCCGGAGCAAGCCCCGGCCGTGTTCGAACTGCTCGATGATCTGAGGGACAGGCTCTGGACCCTCCACGGCTCCCAGATCCAGGACCTCCTTCAGCAGGAACAGGGATCCGCTGCCCGCATCGTTCAAAGCGACGATCCGGGCGGCAATAATTCGTCGTTCTGAACCGCGCCGTCGCCCCCGGCGGCCACTCACGCACCCGGTCGATCAGGCCACAGTGCCCTCCATCCCCTCATCCTCCCGGACGCCCAACAACCCGGCAACGCCGCACTCAATTCGGCCACTCATTGCCATCGGTGATCACATACGCAACAAAGACGCGCCGTCTATGCGCGGATTCCCGCCGCCGCTGACAGCAGCAGATCGAGAGTGGGATGCGCAAGCATGTGCCGATCCTTTCAATGGAAGTAGCCGGAACCCCGGAGGTTTTCATGATCGATTGTCAGCTGCTGTTCGGTCGCCGCTGGCGAACGATCGAGCTTGGTCGCGATGATCGAGGCGATGCTCTTGCAGGTCAGCGCGTTGATGGCGACGGCGCGGCCCGCAACCCGCTCGGCGCGCGCCGGATCAAGATCCTTGAATAGCCGAAGTACGCCGAGGCAGGTGCGGAAGCCCTGCTCCGGGTGCGGGCGGTGGGCCAGGATGGCAATGACAAGTCCCTCCGTCTCGGGACCAATCAAGCCAGCCCACCGCCGGAAGCGCTCGGGCGTCCATTCAGCGTATCGACGATGAGCGCTGGGCATGTGGTCGGGGTCGGTGCCATGCCGGCGGCCGCCGTAGCGGCGTTGATGCACGGCGACGCGCTGGCCCCGGTGGAAGATCTCGATGATGCGGCTTGTGCTGCGCGTGTCGACCTGTTCGCGGATCAATTGGTGCGGGACCGAGTAGTAAAAACCCTCGATTTCAATGTGATAGTCGAGCGAGACTCGGGCGAGGCGCCACTCCGCGAACTCGTGGTCGGTATCGGGTAAGGGCGCCAGAGCGGGCCGTTCAAGGCTTTCGAACAACTGCCGGCGGCTGGTGTTGAGGCGGCGCATGACGTAGTTGAGCACGATCGCGCTGTTTGATGGCGTCGTGATCGCGGATTTCGATGTGCTTCCCACTTCCGCTTCCCGTTTGCTGTAGGGGGTGTGGGAAGCGGAAGCGGGAAGTGGCGGCGGCGGGATGGTGTGGCGCGGCCGCGTTTGGGAATTGGTGATTTTGAGAACTGTGCCGGGGTGGGGCCACCGCCCTGAGAGCGGCGAGGTTCAGCGGGCGGCGAGACGGTAGCCGCTGGCGGATTTCGTGATGCTGCCGGCGGCGGTCATTGCGGCGAGACGCTGGTAGAGAGTTTTGGCGCGGACGCGGCAGGATGCGCGCAGTTCGGCGAAGGTTCGCGGCTGGTCGGCCTCGGCGAGGGCGGCGGCGATGCGGCGATCGATTGCAGTGGCCTGGACACGTGGCTCGTTTTGGGGATCGGCCTGGACGGGCCGCAGGGCGAGGGCGTCGTCGCGCTGGGTGAGTTCGAGCGTGATGCCGGCGATGGCCGCGGCGGCGCGATGCTCGACGGAGAGCGCGATGCGATCGTCGGTGTCGCGGCGAAGATAGAGGTTGGAATCACCCCAGGCATGGAATTCGGACGATCCGCGCAGGGCCTGGCCGGCCCGGACGGTTCCGGCGCCCTTCCTGGCGTGATGGACGACGGCGATGGCTGTGGCATGGCGTCGCTGCAGTTCGCGCAGGAAGGCGAGCAGCGGAGCCACGTCGCCGCTGACATTCTCGTCGATGCGGTGCAGGCGCACGAACGGATCGAGGATCAGGAGCCTCGGCTTGAGGGTGGCGACGGTCTCCTCGAGACGCGCGCGGTCGGCCTCGAGATCGAGGCGCAGGCTGGGCGCGGTGATCACCTGGACGTCGAGTTCGGCGAGTGCGGTTCCGGCGGCGGCACAGATGCCCTCCAGGCGGCGGCGGACGACATGCAGCGCGTCCTCGGCGGGATAAAGCAGGACCCGACCGGGCCACGCGACCGCGAAGCGGCGCAGACAGGGTGTTCCGGCTGCGACGGCGACGGCCAGATCGAAGGCGAGGAAGGATTTGCGGCATTTGGGCTCGCCGCCGATGATGCCCACGGCTTCTGCGGACCACAGCTGATCGACGAGCCAGCGCCGCTGCTCGGGAGCCTCGGCGAGACGCCAGGCCGGCTGGACCGGAAGCTGCGTCATCGGCGCCGGCGGGTCGCCGCCTTGGTCTCGCTTGCGGCGGGCACGGCGCAGATTTCGAAGAACAGCGTCTCGTCGACCTGGCGGGCGTCACGCTGTGCGGCGGCCTCGAGCAGTTCCCCCGCCATGATCATCAGGGCGCGCGGATTGCCCTGGGCGTGATCGCAGATCGTGGCGATCACTTCAGTAGTCATCAGGGTCGGCGCGCCGGCCGTATTTGCTCACCCCGGTGTGGATAGCGGTTGGGTGAGCAGCGCGGCTCGGATGGCATCGAGCACGGCCGCGCGGTTGGCCTTTGCGGTGCTGACGACGGAACGGAAGGCGGCGTAGGTTTCGGCCCCCCATTCGCAGCGGAATCCGTTGGTGACCTTGCGGAAGATCACGCTGGGACGAAGGTTCCGTTCGGACACGTTGTTGGTGTAGGGCACATCACGATTGGTCACGAACACGAACAGGTGGACCCGGTTGGCGGCGATGCGCTTGCGCAACTTGCGTCCCGGCTCCCCGATCGGGACAGCCGCCATGATCCGATCGAGCCGGCGATCCAGATCGGCATGATACTGCTTCAGCGTTGTGTCCTTCAGCGTGTCTCGCCGTCGCCCAATGGCGATCGCGCGCAGCAGCAGCCGCTTGAACGCGGCGCTGAAGGCGATATCGCCACACTCGACGGCGTAGCGCGCATCGCGCAGCAGATGCGCCAGGCACACCTGCCATTGCACCCCGTGGCCGCGCTGGCTGCCGAGCATGTCGGAGACCCACACCATCGGCTGAAT
>JBDTFI010000486.1:0-3900 GCA_039938035.1 Acetobacteraceae bacterium
TCGAGCTTGAGGCCGTCGGGATCGAGGAAAAATACCGCGTAGTAGTCGTCGTAGTATTCCCCCGCCGGATCGACGATTCGCGCGCCGATCTGGGGCAGAAACGCCGCCAGCGCGTCGACGTCCTTGCGGCTGCGCAGCTCGAACGCATAGTGGTGAAAGCCGATATCGCCGATGCGGTGCTTGTGCTTCTTGCCGGCGGCGTCGGCCGGGCCAATCCAGAAGCGCGTCTTGCCGTTGGTCCAGCCGATGGCTTCGTCGTATTCGTCCGATATCTCAAAGCCGAGGAACGTGAACAGCCGGCCGTAGAAGGCTTTCGACTTCTGGTAGTCGCCGACCCTGATCGAGATGTGGTCGATTCCGACAACGCGGACCATCTTGACCCCCTTTTCGTGTCACCTCACCACAACGGCGTCTCGTTCATCGTCGAGACATGCGCCAGGATGACCCGCCAGCCCGCATCCGGGAAACGCACCCAGGTCTGGCTTTGTCGGCCGATCAGGTCGTGGCCGCGCACCTTGAACTCCAGATTGACCGTCGCGAGGTCGCGGCCAAGGGTCAGGATCTCCAGCCTGAGACGCTTTTCCTTGAGACCCGGCCCCGTCGGTCGACCGACGCGATGGGCGTGGATGGCGGCGAACCCGTAGCCGTTCTCGTGCAAGGCATAACGGATCGTGTGCGGGCTATCCCAGAAGGTGGCGTCCAGTACCGCGACGTCCTTGTCGATCAGCGCCTGCTCGTAACGCTCGAACAAGGCGGTCACTTCGGCGACGATCTCGGGCAGGTTCGGCGTCAGGTCCATCGTGTCTGTTCCAACTCCCGCGCAACGGCGATCAGGGTCGCATCGGTGCCGCGGGCGCCGATGAGCGACAGGCCAACCGGCAGGCCGTCCGCGGTGGCGCCGGGCACGCTCACCTGCGGCACGCCGGTCAGGCCGCCATGCGCGCAGAGGCAGGTGATGCGGTCGCGCAACGGGTCGAGGACACCCAGCGGCAGACCCTTCCTCGGCGCCGGAAATGGCGTCGTCGGCAGGCAGAGGACCGCACCGGGGGCCAGCAGATAGGTCATCCGGGCGCGTGCCTCCTGGCGCATCAGCGACGCCCAGGCGCACTCGTCGACCGAGATCCGCGAGCCGGCGATGAGGCCGCGGGCGACGCTGAACGCGAGGCGCGGATTGTCGCGCTCGATCCACGGCCTGAACGTCCGCCACGCCTCGTGCGGCTGCAAGGTCCGCTGCGCGCGCGCCCACACGGACAGACCTTGCGGCGCCACGATCTCCTCGCGGACCGAGCCGATCAGGCGGGTCAGCCGATCGAGCAGCGGTTGCAGCGCGTCCGCGACCTCGGGATCGGCGAAGCCGAAGGCGTCGGTCGCGACGATCAGCCGGTTGGGCAGCGCCGTCGGGATTGCCTCGTCGAGCAGCACGGAGGCGACCTTGGCGAAGGTCGCGGCGTCACGGGCGAACCAGCCGGTGGTGTCCGAACTCGGCGCCTGCGGCAGCATTCCGGCGACGTCGAGACGCCCGTGCGTGGGGCGGATGCCGTACAGCCCGCAGAAGCTCGCCGGCACCCGCACCGAGCCGCCGGTGTCGGTGCCGAGCGCGGTGTCGCACACGCCGGCGGCGACCGCGGCGGCCGAGCCGGACGATGATCCGCCGGGCACGCGCTCGGGCGCGGCACTGTTGAGCGGCGTGCCGTCAAAGGCGTTCTCGCCGAGGATGCCCAGCGAGACCTCGTCGGTGATCGTCTTGCCGATCAGCGTCGCACCCGCGTCGAGCAGCGTCTGCACGGCCCAGGCATGGCGCGTCGGCATCGGATGCGTGCGCGCCCAGTCATGGTTGCCGGCCCCGGTCGGGTGGCCGGCGACGTCGAACAGGTCCTTGGCCGCGAAAGTGAGACCGGAGAGCGGGCCGCCCCGCGCCCCCTCGATTCGAATGGGTGGTCCGGGCACGAAGGCGTTGATGGCGTCGCTCATGCGGAACGCTACCCGAAGACGGCTATGGCTCGCCCTTGAGTTGGCGAATGTCCGATTGCAACGTAAGGGCGTCCTGTAGCCGATCCATCCGCGCCATCAGGTCGCCGCGAAGCTTGTTCTGCCCCGCGTCCAGCCGTTCGATCGCGGCAAGTATGCGGGCGGTCGGATCGTCGCTCATGCTGCCATCCTCCTGCGCCGCCGCCGTCCTCGCTCGGTAACGCTGGTGGGCGCGACAGGGATTGAACCTGTGACCCCTGCCGTGTCGAGGCAGTGCTCTACCGCTGAGCTACGCGCCCAATCCGGGACGCACCGGTTCTAGCGCGCGTGCGATCAGGCCCGCAACCCCGTCACGCGACGTCGGCGCCGACCGCCGCCACGTCGAGCAGGCGTTCGATCACCTCGGGTTCCTGGGCGCCCGCGATCGCGTGCTCACCGGCGATGACGAAGCAGGGCACGCCGTTGATGCCCAGGCGGTGGGAACGCAGATTGTCGGCGTGGATCGCCTCGACGTCCTGCTCGGTCGCCAGGAAGGCGCGCGCGGCGGTGGCGTCGAGCCCGCAAGCCGAGGCGATCAGGGCCAGCGTCTCTGGGTCGCCGATATCGAGCCCGTCGGTGAAGTGCGCGGAGAACAGCGCCTCGACCATCGCATCGGCGCGTCCGTACCGCCCGGCGAAGCGGACGAGGCGATGCGCGTCCATACTGGACGGGGTGCGGCGGATGCGGTCGAAGCGGAACAGCATGCCCTCGGCGCGTCCGATCTCGCCGATCGAGGCATAGAGGCGGCGCGCGCGGTCCTCGCCGCCGAATTTTCGCACCACGTATTCCGGGCGCACCATCCCGGCACGCGGCATGTCGGGGTTCAGCAGGAACGGCCTCCAGGTGAGGTCGATCAGCAGATCAGGCCGGCGCCGTAGGGTCCGCAGCAGACGGCGCATACCGACAAAGCACCAGGGACAGACAAGGTCATGCACGACCTCCACCGAAAGGCGGGCCTTCGGCGGGGCGAGGATGTTCACGGCACACGGCGCACGGCTGCCATGCGCCATCATCCCGGGAAGGGGGATACTCCGCAAGCGTGGGTTGCCCGTCTTACCGAGTTGTCAATCTCTGGCCTGTACCAGGATTCCGGACCCATCCAGGCAGACGCAAGCTGAACATCTCGATCCAGGCCGCCACGATCGCGCGCGTCCGCACCTTCTCCTTCTCGGGGATCGAGGCGGTGCCGGTGGAGGTGCAGGTGCAGATTTCCGGCGGTCTGCCGGCCTTCCTGGTTGTCGGCCTGCCCGACAAGGCGGTGGGAGAGGCGCGGGAGCGGGTACGCGCGGCGCTCGCCGCGATGGGCCTCGCGCTGCCGCCGCGCCGGGTGCTGATCAATCTCGCGCCGGCCGATCTGCTGAAGGAGGGCAGCCATTACGACCTGCCGATCGCGCTCGGCGTGCTGGCGGCGATGGATGTGCTGCCGCGCGACGAGGTGGAGGGGTATGCCGCCCTTGGCGAGCTGCACCTGGACGGCACGCTGCACCCCGTCGCAGGCGTGCTGCCGGCGGCGATCGGCGCCTCGGCGCGTGATCTGGGGCTGATCTGCACCGCGAGCCAGGGCGGCGAGGCGGCATGGGCGGGCCAGATCGAGGTACTGGCCGCACCCGACCTGCTGTCGCTCATCAATCATTTCCGCGGCGATCAGGTGCTGACCCCGCCGGAGCCGGCAGGCCTGGCGGAAGCGGCGTACGGGCCGGACCTGAGCGACGTGAAGGGGATGGAGGTCGCCAAGCGGGCGTTGGAGATCGCCGCCGCCGGCGGACACAACCTGCTGCTGATCGGCCCGCCCGGCGCCGGCAAGTCGATGCTGGCGGCGCGCTTGCCGGGTCTGTTGCCCGACCTCTCCCCGCGTGAAGCGCTGGAGGTCAGCATGGTCCACAGCGTCGCCGG
>JBDTFI010000487.1:0-3589 GCA_039938035.1 Acetobacteraceae bacterium
GGCTACTCCGACATGGCGATCGGACTGGCGCGGATGCTGAATATCCGGTTCCCGCTGAATTTCGACAGCCCGTATCAGGCCCGCGACATCGCCGCGTTCTGGCGACGCTGGCACATCACGCTGGGCCTGTTCCTGCGCGATTATTTCTACATCCCGATCGGTGGCAGCCGGGTCAGCGGGTCCCGAGGCGCGCTGAACCTGATGGCGACGATGCTGCTGTGCGGACTGTGGCACGGCGCGGCGTGGCGCTTCGTGCTGTGGGGCGGACTGCACGGCCTCTTTCTGACGATTCATCGCATCTGGCACCGAAGAGGGCGTGCCCTGCCCGGCCCGCTCGCCCATGCGCTGACACTGCTCTGCGTGCTGCTCGCCTGGGTGCCGTTCCGCGCGCAGGGGATCGCCGCCTCGCTTGCCATGCTGCGCGGACTGTCCGGGTTCAACGGCGTCGCCCTGCCGGCGATGGTGCTGGGCTGGTTGCCCTGGCTCGGCGTGCTCGCCGAGCCGGTCGCCTCGCTGCCGTCACTGGGCGACGCGCGTACGCTGAGCTTCCCCGAGGCGACGGCCTGCCTCGCGATCGGCTGGGCCATCGTGCTGTGGGCACCGCAGTTGCACGCGCTGTCGGCACGCGCGCGGGGACTCGCGCTGACCGCCGGCTTCGCCATGAGCCTGCAAGCGGTGTTCTTCGCGCCGAGCATCACCCCGTTCCTGTACTTCCGGTTCTGATGGCACAGGTCCGGCGCCTCCTGGCGATCTGCCTGGCGTCGCTAGTCCTGTACGGCGTGCTGTTCGGCTGGGTGCTGGACCGCCCGCTCGCCTACGGGTTCCTGCGCGCGCAGATCGACGCCAAGCTTGCCCGCGGCGGTGCCGTCGGCTCGCCGAAGCTGGTGATCCTCGCCGGATCGAATGCACCCTACTCGCATCGCTGCGAGCTGATCGAACGGATCGTCGGCATTCCGTGCGTCAATGGCGGCGTCGCGGTGGGCATCGGGCTCGACTACCTGTTCGCCCGCTGGCGCAAGCTGCTGCATCCCGGCGACACCGTGTATCTGCCGATGGAGGAGGCGCAGTACGTCCGCTCGCGCGCCGCGACGACGGTTGGGCCGGACGCGGCGATGATGTTCCGCCATGACTGGCGTACACTCGGCCGCCTGGCCCCCGACCGCTGGGCTGGCGCGCTGTTCTCCTTCGACCTGCGGTTCGCGGTGATGGCGGTCATCGAACGCGCGCTCGTCGCCGCGGGCTTCCACGACCCGCGCGCGGCGGCCGAGGGAACGACGAATGCCTGGGGCGATCACGTCGGCCATACGCCGGCGCTGGGGGCGCCAAACCAGCCGATCCTGGCGCGCATCGTGCTGGGCCATGTGAGCGTCGAGGATATCGCGCACGGCGACGGCGCGGCCGAGGTCGCGACATTCCTGCGCTGGTCGCACGCCCATGGCGTGCGTGCGATCGGCGGCTGGCCGACGGAGTTCGAGGATTCGCCGATGCCCGACGCGACGCGGGCGGCGATCCGCGCGCTGTACGCCGCGAACGGGGCCGAATTCCTGGAGTTGCCGAACCGCAGCCTCTATCCGCGCACGGCGTTCTTCGACTCGCCGGACCATCTGAGCGAGCCGTGGCAGACGGTGCATTCGCGCGCGGTGGCAAAGGGGCTCCTCGCGATGGGCTGCGGGGGTCAATTTCCGCAAACGACGGCTTATGCGGGCAGTCGCGTCCGCTGACCCCATCGATGAGGCGCCCTTGCCCAGACCAGGGCACCGGCGGCATACCATCACGCATGAAGCACTGGCAGCTCGACAACGTCCCCTGGGACAGCTTCGACAGGTCCAAGCTGGACCCGGAGGTGATCGGCCTGGTGAAGGCCGCCGCGATGGTGGAGCGCAACGGGCTCGACTACGCGGTCTATCTGAACCGCGTCTTCCACGACGACCCTCCCTTCCAGGCGGCGGCCAACAACTGGGCCGACGAGGAGGTGCGTCACGGCGAGGCACTGGGACGCTGGGCCATGCTCGCCGATCCGTCCTGGGACTATGTTGCGTGCTTCGCGCGCTACAAGGACGGCTACAAGCTGCCGCTCGACGCCGTCGCCTCGGTGCGTGGGTCGCGCACCGGGGAGCTGATCGCGCGTTGCATGGTCGAAACCGGCACGTCCAGTTATTACGCGGCCCTCGCCGACGAGACCGAGGAGCCGGTGCTGAAGGAGATATGTCGTCGCATCTCCGCCGACGAATTCCGCCATTTCAAGCTGTTCTACGACCATCTGCGCAGATACCTCAAACGCGAACAGATCGGCGTGCTGCGCCGGATACGGATCGCGCTCGGGCGGATCACGGAAAGCGAAGACGACGAACTGGCCTACGCCTGGCACGCCGCGAACGAGCCTCCGTCGCTGCCCTACGACCATCGCCGCTGCATCGCCGCGTATATGTCGCGTGCCGCCGGCTACTACCGCTTCCGCCATGTGGAGCGCGGGATCGGCATGATCCTGAAGGCGGTCGGGCTGAAGCCGCGCGGACGGATGTCGGACGGCATCGCCCGTATCTCGTGGCGGCTGATCCAGTGGCGCCGCCGGCGTCTGACCGTCGAGGCGGCGACGCTCACGCGGGCCTGACCGCCCACGTCACGCGCGCATATGCAGGGGGATCGTCAGTCCCAGCCGCAGCGGGACGTTCCACAGCTCGCGCACATGGCGGAGCGGGCGAAAGCCGGCGCGACGATAGGTCGGCAGCGCGCGCGGATGATCGGCGGTGCAGGTGTTGACGGTGATCCCCCGCGCGCCCGGAGCCCACGCCGCGTCAACCGCCCGGGCGAGGAACGCGAAGCCGAGCCCCGTGCCGACGGCGTGGGGCAGGAGGCCGAAATAACTGAGGTTGACGTCCGGCCACGCGCGCGCGTCCAACTCGAAGAACCCGGCCGGCTCCCCGGCAGCATAGAGCACATGCACCGACACGCTCGGTTCGGCCAGCAGCGCGGCGAGGTCCGCGTCCGACATCGTGCGCCGAAGCCACCAGATGTACGGGGCGCCAACCGTGTCATAGAGGTAGCGGTAGAACCCGACCGTGCAGGCAGGAGCGCGGACGATCTGGCAGCCGGCGGGCAAGGACGGCACCGGGGCGGGGGGCCTGCTGTCCATCCGCAGGAACGTCACTGTCACCGCGA
Source organism: Acetobacteraceae bacterium (assembly GCA_039938035.1). Classification (GTDB taxonomy): domain Bacteria; phylum Pseudomonadota; class Alphaproteobacteria; order Acetobacterales; family Acetobacteraceae; genus DATFDN01. Next base: position 3,160 of record JBDTFI010000487.1, read on the forward strand.
CGCGCACCACCGGCTCCATCCCGCCGAACTCCCGGGATGCCTCAGTCGTCGAGGAAGCTGCGCAGCTTGCGGCTGCGGCTGGGGTGCTTGAGCTTGCGCAACGCCTTCGCCTCGATCTGGCGGATGCGCTCACGGGTCACGTTGAACTGCTGGCCGACTTCCTCAAGCGTGTGATCGGTGTTCATACCGATGCCGAAACGCATCCGCAACACGCGCTCCTCGCGCGGCGTGAGCGAGGACAGCACGCGCGTCGTCGCCTCGCGCAGATTGGCCTGGATGGCGGCGTCGAGCGGGATCACCGCTGCCTTGTCCTCGATGAAGTCGCCGAGATGGCTGTCCTCCTCGTCGCCGATCGGCGTCTCCAGGCTGATCGGCTCCTTGGCGATCTTCAGGACCTTCCGCACCTTCTCGAGCGGCATCCCGAGCTTCT
>JBDTFI010000488.1:0-4391 GCA_039938035.1 Acetobacteraceae bacterium
TCATCTCCAACGGCAAGGAAGGCACCAAGGGCTTCTTCGCGCATCTGGACCGTATGATGCGCGAGGAATTCGGCGTCGCCGGCGTGATCACCCGCGTCAAGTCCAACTACAGCGCACCGGCCGACGCGCGCATCGTCGACGAGGTCAGGGATTGGGACGCGGTCATCGCCGGGATCGGCGACTGAGGCAGCTGCTCGTCGTGCAGTTTGCATGACGCCATTACCGCCGAACGGCTCGGCGTCCCCGCGATCGCGGTGATGACCACGCGCTTCACGAGCGCGGCCGATCTGATGGCCCGCGTGCTCGGCTTCCCGGGCTATTCCTTCGCGGTCATCGGCCACCCGGTCAGCAGCGCGAGCGACGACGACCTCCACGACATGGCCGCCGCCACGATCATCCAGGCCCGCCGTCTGCTGCTTCGGCCATGATCCGTGCGACGGCACGCGGCGGAAAGGGACACCGCAAGAGCGCTTCGCCCGCGCGCCGGGTCCTTGCCATGCTCCTGGCCGGCCTGCTCCTGGGAAGTCCTCTCGCGCGAGCGGCCTCTTTCACGCCGGCGCAGCGGGCGGAGATCGTCGGCATCCTGCGCGACGCGCTGAAGATGGACCCCTCCATCCTGCGCGACGAGGAGCAGGCGCTTCAGGCCGACGACCACGCGCGTCAGGATCAGGCGAGCCACGCCGCCATCGCACGGGACCACGACGCGCTGGTGTCGGACCCGGCGGACCCCGTGGCGGGCAACCCCGCCGGCGATGTCACGGTCGTGGAGTTCTACGACACACGCTGCCCTTATTGCCGGCGGATGCTGCCGACGATGGCGGCGCTGCTGAAGGCCGAGCCGAATGTGCGGCTGGTCTACAAGGACCTGCCGATCCTCGGTCCGTCCAGTGTTCTCGAAGCAAGCGCTTTGCTCGCCGCGCAGCGCCAGGGCGGCTATTCGCGATTGCGACAGGCGTTCATGCACGCGACCGGCGGGTCCACGCTCCAGAGCATTCGCGCCGAGGCCGACCGGCAGGGCCTGGATGGGGCTCGCCTGCTGCGCGACATGGACGACCCCGCCATCCGTGCCCGGCTGGATGCGAATTTGAAGCTCGCGCATGATCTGGACGTGGAAGGGACGCCCGTTCTCATTGTCGGCAACCAGATGGTCGTCGGTGCGGTGGACCTGGCGGATCTGCGCGCCGCGATCGCCAAGGCACGGTCAGGAGCAAGTTGATGCGTGAAGCTACCAGGCCGCACCCCGGACTTGCGAGAATCCTGTTCGTCGCCGCGCTTCTGTCATGCGGCGCGCTTCCCGCCGGCGCGCAACAACCGACGCAGGCTCAGCAGAACGCCATCCGTCAATCCTGCCGCGCCGACTATCAGTCCAACTGTTCCGGCGTCCCGACCGGCGGCAAGGCGGCATTGCAGTGTCTGCAACGGCACGCCGCCAACCTGTCTGCCCCGTGCGGCGCGGCGGTCGCCGCGATCGGCGCCCCATCCGGCGCCTCGGGCGCACCAGCATCGCCGCCGCCATCGGCTGCGTACTCCCCGCCCGCGACGTCGCCACGCCAGGAAGTGGCGGTCCTGCGCGGCGCTTGTGGCGCGGATTATCGCCGCATCTGCCGCGGCGTTCGCCCGGGCGGCGGCCAGGCGATGCAGTGCCTGAAAGACAACTTCCAATCCCTGTCGGGCGGCTGCCAGCGCGTGCTCAGCCAGGCCGCGTCGAGGCGCTGAACCAAGACCCAATCGGTCACGGTGCTTGTGCCGGGATGACCCGGTGGCCATACAGAGCCCGGAGCAGGCGCGGCATTGTCAGGCCCTGCACGACGATCGTGAACAGCACGACCGCGTAGCACACGCTCAGCAACTGCACGCGGTAAGGCATCGGCGGCAGCGTCAGTGCCAGCGCCACCGAAATGCCGCCCCGCAAGCCGGCCCAGGTCAGCACCGCGCCCTCTTGCAGCTTGGCGCGCATCGACCCGCGCGAGAGACCGACCGGGACGATCACGCTGATCAGCCGGGCGAGGAGCGCGAGCGGCATCGCGATCAGGATGGGGATCAGCGTCTGCCCCTCCAGGGTCAACGCCAGCACCTGGAACCCGATCAGCAGGAACAGCAGCGTGTCCAGCAATTCGTCCAGCAGGCCCCAGAATCCCGCGAGCGTCAGATAAGCGCCGGCCCCCTCGGAGAACTCGGGCGTCAACAGTTTCACGCAAAGCCCCGCCGTGACCACGGCGATCGGGGCGGAGACCCCCGCCGTGTCCGCCGCGCTGTAGGAGGCAATGACGAGGGCGAGCGAGACCAGCAGTTGCAATCCCGCGTCGTGAACCCGGCGCATCAGCCAGGACGCGATGATGCCCCCGATGCCGCCGATCGCGGCGCCTCCGGCGACCGCCAGGGACAAGGCGATGGCGATCCGGCCGCGCCCGTACACGGCGGTCTCGCCATGCGCGAGGCCGAGCATCGCCAAGTACAGCACCAGCGCCGTGCCGTCGTTGAACAGGCTTTCGCCGCTGATGGCCGCACGCAGCGATGGCGGGATCGGCATCGTACGCAGCAGCGCCTCCACGACGACGGCGTCGGTCGGCGCCAGGATCGCGCCGATCACGAGGCACCAGGCGGGCCGGACCGGAACGCCGGCAAGCTGGAACGCGAGCCAGATGCCGCCGCCGAAGACGATCATGGACACGATCACGCTGCCAGTCGCGAGGAGCAGGATCGTCCATTTCCGTCTGCTCAGCTCGCGCGCGTTTACATGCAGGCTGCTCGCGAACAGCAGCAAGGCGAGCACGCCGTCGAGGAAGACGTGCGGCAGATCGGCGGCATCCATCGTCAGGTGATACCATCGCACGAGGTGCGAGCCGCTGAGGCGATCCACCGCGATCCCGATCAGCGACAGCGACAGCGATAGCACCAGCACACCGATCGAACGCGGCAGTTTCACGCAAAGATAGTTGAAGCACCCGATCGCGGCGGCGACGACGAGCACCAGCGCGCTGATGTCGGTCGCGCTCATGCGGGCCTTGCCCTCTTTCCCTCCTCCCAGCGTTGCAGCACGACGAAGAACGACGGCACGAACAGCACGGCGAGGCACGTCGAGGCGATCATGCCGGAAAACACGGTGATGCCGATCGACTTGCGCGCGTTCGCACCGGCGCCGCTGGCGAAGACCAGCGGCAACATGCCGAGCGCGAAGGCAAAGGAGGTCATCAGGATCGGCCGCAGACGCGCGCGCGCGCCCTCCACCGCGGCCTCGATCACCCCGAGATCGCCCCGCAGGCGCGCCTCACGGGCCACCTCCACGATGAGGATGGCATTCTTAGCCGACAGCGCGATCAATAGCACAAGGCCGATCTGCGTGTAGAGGTTGTTCGCCGCCCCGACCCCGCCGAGCACCAGCGCCGGACCGATCAGCGCCAGCGGCACCGCGAGGATCACCGACAAGGGCGCCCGCCAGCTCTCGTACTGGCCGGCGAGGACCAGGTAGACCAGCAGGATCGCGAGGCCGAACACCAGATAGATCTGGCCGCCGATCGCCTTTTCCTGATAGGACATCGCGGTCCATTCGCTGCGCGCTCCGCGTGGCAATGTCGCCGTCGTGACCCGATCCATCGCATCGAGCGCCTGGCCCGAGCTGAACCCGTCGGCCGCAGCGCCAATGATCGTGGCGGACGGATAGAGGTTGTAGAGGGTGACCAACGACGGCCCGACCGTGGGCGTGAGATGGACCAGCGTGCCGAGCGGTATCATCTGTCCGTCGCCGTTGCGCACGGTCAACGTGGCGACGTCGCCCGGAATGTCGCGGAAGCGCGCGTCGGCCTGCGTGTATATCTGGAACGTGCGCCCGAACTTCGTCAGCTGACCCACGAAGGTCGATCCCAGATACGTCGACATCGCCTGGAACACGTCGCCGACCGAGACCTTCAGCGTCTCCGCCTTGACCCGGTCCACCGCGACATCGAATTGCGGCACCGCGGCGCGGAAGGTCGAGGCGACGTGCTGCAACTCCGGCTGGGCCTGCGCGCGATCGACGATCGCGCCGGTCAACGCCTGCAACCGCTCGAAATCCTGGCTGTTGTCGCGCATCTCGATCATGTCGGTGAAGCCGCCGGCGTTGCCGATGCCCTGAATCGCCGGGGGCACGATGACCAGCGCCTGCGCGCTTTGCAGCCCACCCATCGCCGCGTTGAGATTGACGTAGAGCGCGCGCAGGCCCTCCTTGCTGCCGCGTTGGCCCCAATCCTTCAGCATGACGTAGGCGACGCCGGAATTCGGTTGAGGTGCGCTGTTGTCCAGCACCGAGACGCCGGCGATGCCGATGACCTGCGCGACGCCCGGTACCGCGCGCGCCAGTTCGCCGACCCGGTCGAGCGTATGCTGCGTGCGTTCAAGCGAGGCGCCATCGGGCA
>JBDTFI010000489.1:0-4439 GCA_039938035.1 Acetobacteraceae bacterium
GCTGAGTTCGCCGAGCCAGTCCATGCCGGGAACCTTGCCGCCGGCAAGTCGTCCGGCGATCTCCCAGCCCGCCGGAAGGCCGGCCAGCACTATCGCCTGGAGCGCCTGCCCGTCCTCCGCCTTGCCCTCGATTACCATGACGAAGACGGTGTTCTGCGCCAGCTTGTCCGGGTCGATCGCCTGCCCGCCCAGCGTGTAGAAGTATCGACGCACCTGCATCAGATGCCGCGACGTCGGCGGCGCCACGCTCGGCACTCCGGAGACGGACACGGTTCGCGACACGGCGGCAGTCCCTTCGTTGCGCAGCGTCACCGGCGCCGTCAACGCCATCGAAGCACTCGCCCCCGCCGGCACGGCGTGGCCATCCACCGTGACCGCAAGCGGCGGCGCGCCGGCACCGAGGGCGGCGGCGGCGGCGGCACCCCAGGCCTGTTCCTGCGTGTTGAGCGCGGCTGGGTCGAGATCGGCGCCCGGCAACGTCGCGACGATCCCGGCGAGCGCCGTCTTGTCGATGCCGCTCTCCTTGATCAGCATCGCCGTCGCGAACTGGTCGCGCAGCGCCGAGCCGTAATCGGCGCTCCAATTCCGGCGCGCCGGCGCCGCCAGCACCGCATGAAACAACGCGGCCGCCGGGCCGGCCTGCGCGAGGCGCGCCAGGGATGCCGCGATTTGCGCGCGGGCGAGCGGCGTGGGCAACGCGTCCTCCGCGCTCGCCATCACCCGGATCGCCCCGGCGGGAGCCTGACCGGCAAGCGTCAGCACATAGACCGCGTAGGACTGCGCGGCGAAGCCATCCTTGCTCTCGGGCGGATGCGCGATTTCGCCGGTGAGCCAGTTCAACGCCGATGCGAGGGAGGTCGGCGGCACCACCGCCCCGGCCTGACGGGCACGGAGCAGGAATTCGATCGCATAGGCGGTAAGCCAGGGTTCGGCCTCGCCGTTGGCGCTCCACAGACCGAATGCGCCGTCGTAGCGCTGATGGTCCAGCACCGCCTCGACGGTCTGTTCCAGGCGTCCCGCGCGATCCGGAACGCCGAGCGCGCTGTCGGGCAGCATCGCCAACGGCAATCCGCGGCTGGTCAGTTGCTCCAGACAGTTCAGCGGATAATCTAGCAGGGCCTGCACGAGAGCGGCGGCGGCGTAGCGAACCGTGCCGTTGATGGACAGCGTTGCCCGCCAGGTGCCCGGCAGGAAGGCCGACGCGTCCGGGGCGATCGTCCCCTGCGCGCCGGGGACGATCTCGGCGCTGCTCGCCACCACGATGCGCCCGCGCGCCGGGTGAACCGAGATGCTCGCCTCGTGATGCGCGGTGAACCCATCCGGCCCAGTGACGTCGAGCGCCACCCGCCCCTCCCCGGCCGCATTGGCGTGCAACTGCGTCAGCGCGACGGTGCGCGCCTGGGACGCGAGGTTCGCCTCCAGATGGTCGGGGCCGGCGAGCGCCAGCGCGCCGCTCGCCGTCACATGCACCGAGACCGCGCCGGCGGGCAGCTCCACGTTCTGCAACAGCACGCCGAGGCGCGCCGTATCGCCGGGGGCGAGGAAGCGCGGCAACAGCGCCTCCGCGATCAGCTTGTCGCGAACCAGCACGTCTTCGCTCGCGCCGCCGACCATGTCGGACGACCACGCGACCGCCATCAGCCGCAACTGGCCGTCGAAATCCGGCAACTGGAGCGAAATCCGCGCGATGCCGTCCGCTCCGGCCTGAACCGGCGGGGTGAACAGCGACACGACAATCTGTGGAATGGGCGGTGCCGCTCCCTCGTCGCCCCCGCCGCCCTGATGCAGGACGGTCGGCGTTCCCTCGGCGGGGCGCAGCAGGCGGCCGAACTCATCGTGGATGTCGACGCCGAGCGCGCGGCGCCCGAAGAAATGCGCGACCGGGTCGGGGGACGCGAAGCCGGTGAGCCGCAACACGCCCTCGTCCACCGCGGCGAGCGTGAGCCAGGCGCCGGGCGCCGTGTGCACGGTGATCGTCGCCGGACCGCGCGGGCGCAACACGGCGGGCGCCTCGAACGCGACCGGCAAGCTCCGCGCCGATGGGTCGATCTGTAGCCAGGCGACGCCGATCGCCCGGTCCGGCAACGCCTTCTCGGTCGGACGGAACACATGCACCGCGATGTAGGCGCCGGCACCCCAATCGGCGCCGACCGGCACCTCCACATCGGTCCCGCCCGCCGGAACCTCGATGTCGCGAAGCGTGTGGACGCGGTTGGTCAGCACCAGCAGCGTGGCCGGCCCGGCGAACGGCGCCTCGATATGCACAAGCGCCGTGTCGCCTTGCTTGTAGGCGGCATGATCGAGGCTGACCTTGACGCGCGGCGGCGCGTCCGGGTTGCCGGAACCGCCCCAACCCACGTCGAACACGGTCGAGGCGGCGGCGAGCCCGCGGCCGGTTTGTACCAGTTGCAACTTGTAGCGTCCAAACCCGAGCCGCCATGCAAGGTGCCGCGCGGCGACGGGCGTGATGTCAGCGGAACCGCTGGCGACAGGCTCGTCGCGCCAGATGGTCTCGTAGCTGGCGACACCCTGACGCACGATCAGCCGCCAGTCCGGCGTCTGACGGACGAGGGTGTAGCGAGCCGGCATGGCGATCCGCCCGCCCTGGGGGTCGACCGCGACAATATCGAAGCCCGCCTCCTGCCCCGGATCGACCGCGCCCGCCGGCAAGCTGCTCCTGATGCCGATCAGCGGGCCGGCCGGGCGGACCGGGACGGTCGCCGTCGCGGAAACCGGGCGTCCGGCGGGGTCGTTGATCGTCGCCGTCACCTCCGCCTGGAGCGCCTGCGTCGCGTCCGGTAGGTGCGTGAGGCCGATCGGCAGCGTGGTCTTGCCCTGGGCGTCGGTCTCCGGGAGGTCGAAATTGCTCGTATCGGACGCGATCGCCTCGTCCTGGATTCCGAAGCGGTAGCCGTCGAAGCCCGCGAACGGCGTGGGGTCGGCCGCGAGGTGCAACGCACCCGATCCGCTCAGCGACGAGCCGGGCGCGCCGTAGAGGAAGCGCACCGAGAGCGGGATCGCGGTAATCCGCCCAGGCGGCAGCGGCGCCGTCGGCTTGTCGATGTCGACCGCGAGACGCGCGGGCACGAACGCATCGACCTCGAAGGTCTTCTCCGCGATCGGCGGGCTGTCCGGCGTGACGCGCAGCGCGATGGTCCAGGTTCCGGCCTGGGCGCCGCCCGAAAGGACGATCGGCGCCACCATCGCGGCGTCGTCGGCGCGGGCCGGCACGGTGTCGGAGAAGACCTGCCCGCCCGGACGCGTGACGACGACATGGAGGGGCACATCCGCCGGACGACCGGCCGCGTCGCGTAGCAACGCCATCGCGTGGACCGTCTCGCCGGGGCGGTAGATGCCGCGGTCGAGCCAGACGAACGCATCGAGCGGCCCCGGTTGCGGCCGGCCGGACACGCCGCGGTCGGACAGGTCGAAGGCGGGCGCGGTCAGATCGAGCATGGAGAAATCGCCGTCCGGCCCGGTCAGGTGCAAGGAGGCCGGCGCGAGCCCGGCCGTGCCGTGCAGCAAGGCGGGCGTGAAGCGCGCGACCCCGTCCGCCCCGGTCGCCTCCGTCGAGAGAACGTCGTTGTCCGCGGCCACCAGCGCGATCCGCACGCCCGCCTTCGGTTCGGCGCTCGCATAGCCGCGCACCTGCACCGTCAGGCCGTCATCGCCCCGCCAGATGGTCGGGGCGAGATCGGTCCGCAGCAGCGTCTGGACGGCCTGCGGCGAGGAACCGTCCGAGGGTGTGCCGTCATCCGGCCGGGCGAGCAGGACGTAAAGACCCGGCTTGCCGAGTTCGGGCGGCAGCGGCAGCACGGTGTGCATCAGCGCGTTGCGCGTGAAGCCCGGAATTTCGGCGCTGCCCGTCCACACCTCGCGCGCGGAATCGCGCAGCGATGTCAGGTCGAAATCCGTGCTGCCCAACGGATGATTGGCCAGGAACGGCTGCAACGCGCGCTCCGACACCAGCAGCAGATGCAGCGTCACCTTGGACAGATTGACGCTGGCCAGCGTCACCGTGGCGGGCGCCCCGCCCGGTTGCAGGAACCGGTCGGCGGCGAACACCAGACGCGGCTGGCGGTCGGGCATCGCGATGGCGAGGCTCGCTGGTTGCTTGAGCCTCATGCCATCGGCGCCCGGCATCCCTTGCGCGAAGCTGACCTGCGTGCGGGTTCCGGGTTGCAGGCCGGTGATGCAGATCTGGCCCGATTCGAGCGTCACCGCGGCAGCCTTGATCGGCGGGGTCAGTGTAACCCAGTCGCCGGGGTGGAAATCGGCGGCGCCGCCGGGACGGCCGATGAAGGCGACGCAGGCCCGCGCGGGGAAGCTCTCGGGCTCGGTACGCACCTTGCGCACCAGCAAGCCGAATTCCTGCTCGCGCGTCACCAGGTCGCGCTTGAGGTCGGCATCGTCGGGGGCGAGGCGGCTCGCCGTCTCCA
>JBDTFI010000490.1:0-3900 GCA_039938035.1 Acetobacteraceae bacterium
GCGCCGACCCCGGCCCCGCCTGCTACCGGCGCGGTGGGCCGTTGACGGTGACGGATGCGAACGTCTGCGTGGGCAAGATCCAGCCGGCGCATTTCCCGGCGATCTTCGGCGAGGCCGGCGATCAGCGCCTCGATGCGGAGATCGTTCGCACCGGGTTCGACGCACTCGCCGAGGCGGTCGGGCAAGCAACCGGGGAGCGCCGTACGCCCGAGCAGATCGCCGAGGGCTTTCTTCGGATCGCCGTCGCCAACATGGCGAACGCGATCAAGCAGGTCTCGGTGCAGAAGGGCCACGACGCGACGCGCTTCGCCTTGCAGTGCTTCGGTGGCGCCGGCGGTCAACACGCCTGCCTGGTCGCCGATGCGTTGGGCATGGAGACGGTGTTCATCCACCCCTTCGCCGGTGTGCTGTCGGCCTACGGCATGGGGTTGGCCGATCAGACCGCGATGCGCGAACAGGCGGTGGAGGCGGCGCTGGTCCCCGAGGTGCTGCCGGAGCTTGAAGACCTCGCCGACCGTCTGGGGGCCGCGGCGCGCGCGGCGCTGATCGCCCAGGGCGCCGATCCGGCGGCGATCGTCGTGCGAGCCGACGCGCATGTCCGCTACGCCGGCACCGAGGCGGCGTTGGCGGTGCGGCTGCGCGAGCATGCGCGGATGGAGGCTGACTTCACCGACGCGCACCGCGCCCGCTTCGGCTTCGCCACGCCCGGACGCGCCGTCGTGGTCGAGGCGGTCGCGGTGGAGGCGGTGGCGCCAGGCGAGACGGTGGCGGAGGCGACGGTTCCCGCACGCGCCGTCGGCGAAGCCGGGCCGGCGCCCATCGACCGCGTGCGGGTGTTCACCGGGAGTGCCGGCGTCGATGTTGCCGTATTCGATCGCGCCGCGCTGCGCGCCGGCGACCGCCTCGTTGGCCCGGCGCTGATCTGCGAGGCGAACGCGACGACGATGGTCGAGCCGGGTTGGGCGGGTGAGGTCACGGCGCTCGACCATCTGGTGCTGCGCCGCGTGCTCCCGCGTCCCGGCGTGCTGGAGTCCGCCTCGGGCCGGCCCGATCCGGTGCTGCTGGAGTTGTTCAACAACCTGTTCATGAACGTCGCCGAGCAGACCGGCGCGGTGCTCCAGAACACGTCGATGAGCGTCAACATCAAGGAGCGGCTCGATTTCTCCTGCGCGGTGTTCGACGCCGAGGGCTTCCTGGTCGCCAACGCCCCGCACATCCCGGTCCATCTCGGCGCGATGGGCGAGAGCGTGCGGACCGTGCTGGCGCAGCGGCGCGACACGCTGAAGCCGGGCGACGTCGTCGTGCTCAATAATCCGTACAACGGCGGCACGCACCTGCCGGACGTGACGGTGATCACGCCGGTCTTCGACGAAGCGGGTTCGCGCATCCTGTTCTTCGTCGGATCGCGGGGCCATCACGCCGACATCGGCGGCATCACGCCGGGCTCCACTCCGCCGGCGTCACGCACGCTCGAGGAAGAGGGCGTGGTGATCGACGACTTCCTGCTGGTCGATGGCGGACGGTTCCGCGAGGCGGAGTTGCGCGCGATCCTGGCCGGCGCCCGCTATCCCGCGCGCAGCCCCGACGTGAACGTGGCCGACATCAAGGCGCAGGTCGCGGCGAACGAGAAGGGCGTTCAGGAACTGCACCGCGTGGTGGCCGAGCACGGCTGGGATACGGTGTCGGCGTATATGCGCCACGTCATGGACAACGCCGAGGAAAGCGTGCGCCGGGTGCTCGCGCGCCTCGCCGACGGCGCGTTCGACTACACGATGGACGACGGCGCGCCGCTGCGCGTCACGGTCGCCGTCGATCACGCGGCGCGGCGCGCCCGCATCGACTTCACCGGCACCGGGGCGCAGCGCGACCACAACAACTTCAACGCCCCGCCGGCGGTCACGCGGGCGTCGGTACTGTACGTGTTCCGCTGCCTGGTGGGCGAGGACATCCCGCTCAACGGTGGGTGCCTGAAGCCGTTGGAGATCGTGATCCCGCCAGGGAGTTTTCTGGCACCTCGCCCAGGTGCCGCGGTGGTGGCGGGCAACACGGAGGTGTCGCAGGCGGTGTGCAACGCGCTGTTCGGCGCGCTCGGGGCCATCGCGTGCAGTCAGGCGACGATGAACAACTTCCTGTTCGGCGACGCCACGCGGCAATACTACGAGACGATCTGCGGCGGCACCGGCGCCGGCCCCGGGTTCGATGGCACGTCCGCGGTGCAGACCCACATGACGAACACGCGGATGACCGACCCCGAGGTGCTGGAACTCCGTTACCCCGTGCGATTGGAGGCGTTCGCGATCCGCCGCGGCTCCGGTGGTGACGGGCGCTGGCGGGGCGGCGACGGAGCGGTGCGCCGCATCCGCTTCCTCGCCCCGATGACGGCGGTGATCGTCGCCTCCCGCCGCGAGGTGGCGCCGTTCGGGCTGATGGGCGGCGCGCCGGGGGCGGTGGGACGGCAACGGGTGGAGCGCGGAGATGGCCGCGTCGAGACGCTGACCGGGACCGACAGCGCGGAGATGGCGCCGGGTGACGTATTCGTGATCGAAACTCCGGGTGGCGGCGGGTACGGGGCAACTGGGTGATCCTGCCGCGGGTCAGGCGATCTTGTCATTGCGAGCCGAAGGCGACGCAATCCAGGCCCACCTCTCCGCGCGTGGGCCTGGATTGCTTCGCCGCGCTCGCGAGGACGGTGTTCTACTCAGGCTTGCGCGCGACCACGAGAGTCCAACGGTGGAAGAAATTGATCCTGCCGTCCGCGAGCGGCAGACCCATTCCGGCCGTTCGTCCCGCGTTCGCGAGCGCGTGGACCACCGTCCTGATCGGGGCGACGCGCGTGGGGTCGTTGACGATCCCCATCCACTCCTCGAACTCGCGCGGCTTGTCCCAGCTGACGTGACTCGCGACATCGAAGCCCGCGCCCTCGACCATCGACAGCAGTTCGGACTGGGGAAGCATTCGCGTATGGGATGGATCGCGAAGAATCTCGATCGCGTTCTGCAACGCGGACTCTTCCGTGTTTTCCGAGCTGACGACATCAGCCAGCACGAACGTCCCGCCCGGACGCAGAACACGGGCTATCTCGTCGAATACAAGCCGGGGGTCCTGGAAATGATGCACCGACAGGCGGGTCACGACGCCATCGAAGGCACCATCGGCGAACGGCAGCTCGGTGGCGCTGCCTTCCTTGAACGTGACGTTCTCGTGGCCGGCCTGCGCGCAGCGTTGCCTGGCTCGCCTGAGCATCTCCGGCGTGAGATCGAAGGCAACCACCTTACGCGCTTCGGCGGCGAGTGCCGCGGTGACGATGCCCGGACCGCACGCGACATCCAAGACCCGACCACGCCCGGCGTCGCCCATCGCCGCGACGAAGCGCGCCGCGAGCGCGCTGTCGGTGATCCCGGCGGCGGCCGAGAAGGTTTCGGCTTGCCGGGTGAATTCCTGCTTCACGCGCTCCAGATGGTCCATCGCCATCGTGTCCTCACACGAACCGCGCCAGCCGCACCGCGGTGTGTCCCCGGCTCGGCCGCAAACTCGGCATCACCAGCAGGCACTCGTCGTACGGCGTGCGGATCTCCATCTCGCCGTCCAGCGCGATCAGCGTATTGCGGGCGGCGATGACGTCCCCGCCCCGCCAGGGCTGCACGAACGCGAAGCCGCTGCTCGCCGCCGTCACTGCTTGCGTGACCTCGGCGATGCGCTGGCGGGCGCGGCGAGGGCGGGGCGGCAAGGCCGCAGTGTCGGGGCACATGCCGAGATGGCGCAGCAGGCCGGCCACGGCGGCGAGCGCGGTGTCCACCGTCTCCGGCTCCCAGTGCTGGCCGGCTTCGACCAGATTGGCCGTGAATGGGGTCTTCGGATCGCCGAAGCGCGCGTAGTCGATCAGCCGTGGGCCGCCCGCAT
>JBDTFI010000491.1:0-15675 GCA_039938035.1 Acetobacteraceae bacterium
TCACGACAAAGCCGGGATCGACGACGCGGAAGGGCGGCCCGAAATTCAGCAGGTCCTCCGGGAAGAAATCGTCGCCGTAAAACGCGTGGGCGTAGCCTTGTGGTGCCTCGAACGCCTCTGGCGTCGCCGTGAAGCCGCGCGCCGCCAGCATCGCGGCTTCCATTCCGAGCATCGCCGCCTGACCGCAATGCGTCGATTTCGTCATCGTGCCGGCATTGGCGAGCACGCTGCCGGCACGCGAGGCGGACATCCCGAGCGCATAGGCGAGCTGCAATGCATCGAGGCCCAACACATGCCCCGCGGCGACCGCCGAGCCCATCGGCCCGACCAGGCCGGGCGGATGAAAGCGCACCGCCCCGTGTTCCTGATTGTGCTGGGCGGCGCGAATCCAACCCTGGATTTCGATACCCTTGACCAGTGCCGTCACGATGTCCCGCCCGGAGAGGTGCCGTGGTTCGGCCAACGCCAGGATGGCGGGCAGGGTGGTCGAGAGCGCGTGGGTCGCCGGCGTCCACATCGGCTCGAAATCGAGCACATGCATTGCCGCCCCGTTGAGCGACGCGGCGCTGATCGTCGTCGTGCGGAAACCGAGGCCGAGCGCGACCGCATCGGGCCGGCCCTCCAGGCTTTGGTAGTGGGCGGCCAGGATCTGGATCGCCTCCTCGCGGCTGCCGGCGACGGCGACGGCGATTCCGTCCAGCACGAGGCGGCGCGCCGCCGCCACCGCGGCGGGCGTCAAAGCGCTGAAATCCGTGGCAACGATCTTTTCGCAGAGTGCGGCGGTGATGCTCATGTGATGTCCCGATTTGCGGTCCGATGGCGCGAGGGCAGCACCTGCGAGCCGCTTGCGCAAGGACCGCCCCAGGTCGCCGGATCGGCGGCACGCGCGCGGAATTCCTCGGCGCGATCCACGTAGTGGCAGGCGACGACATGGCCGGGTGCGACCTCCAGCAGCTCCGGCACCTCCGTCGTGCAGCGGGTGGTGGCGAACGGGCAGCGCGCATGAAACCGGCAGCCGGCCGGTGGTGCCACGAGATCGGGCGGTGCGCCGGGAATCGAGATCAGCGGGCGGTCGCGGTCGGCGAGGTTGGGGAAGGCGTTGCACAGCCCGAGCGTGTACGGGTGATAGGGCGCCTCGAACACCGAAGCGCCGCCGTATTCCATGATGCGCCCGGCATACATCACGGCGATGCGGTCGCAGTTCTCCGAGACCACCGCCATGTCGTGCGTGATGAGCAGCATCGCCTTGTCCGTCGCGTCGTGAATCGTCCTGATGCGATGCAGGATCTGGTCCTGCACGATGACGTCGAGCCCGGTGGTCGGTTCGTCGGCGACGATGAAGTCGGGGTCGAGCACCAGCGCCATGGCGATCATCGCGCGCTGGCGCATCCCGCCGCTGAACTGGTGCGGATAATCCTTGATCCGGCTGCGTTCGAGCCCGACCATTTCGAACAACGCCTCGATACGCTGACGGCGCTCGGCCCGCGGCATCCGGCGGTGCGCGATGATCGCCTCGGTCATCTGGCGCTCGATCGTGTAGACGGGATCGAAGCCGTTCATCGCGCTTTGCGGCACCAGCGCGATGTCGCGCCAGCGCAGACGCCGCAGCTCGGCGGGCGGCAACCCCACGAGGTCGCGCCCGGCATAGCGGATGGCGCCCGCCTCGATGCGCCCGGCTGGCGGCAGGATGCCGAGGATGGCCTTCGCGATCGTCGATTTGCCGCAGCCGGATTCGCCGACGAGGCCGAGATACTGGCCGCCCTCGATGCTCAGCGAAACACCGTCCACGGCGCGGGCGTCGCCTGCTTCGGTGCGATAGCGGATCTCCAGCCCTTCGATTTCCACCAGCGCCATGCTCAGACGGCCCGCAGACGGGGGTCAAGCAATTCCTCGTAGGCACGCGTGATCATGAAGATCGAGATGACGAACAGCGACAGGGCAAGGCCGGGCGGCAACACCCACCACCACGCGCTGCGCATCGCGCCGGCCGCGAAGGCGGCGTTCAGCATGATTCCCCAGCTCATCACGTTCGGATCCCCGAAGCCGAGGAAACTCAGCGCCGCCTCCAGCATCACGCCGGCCTGCACGCCCACCGCCATGTAGAGGAAACTCAGCGGCAGCACGTTCGGCGTGATGTGGCGGAACAGGACGTGCAAGTGCCCGGCTCCGGCGGCGCGCGCCGCCCAGATGAAAGGACGCGAGCGCAGCGTCAGCACTTGCGCGCGGATCACCCGCGCGGTGGTGCGCCACAGGAAGCAGATGACGAGCAGGATCACCAGTCCGATGCTGGGCCGGGCGATCGAGATCACCACCATCGCGAACGGCAGGAAGGGAATACCGAACGCGACATCGGTCAGGCGCATGAGTATCTCGTCGGTCCAGCCGCCGAAATAGCCGGCGACCAGGCCCACCAGCGTGCCGATCACCACGCTGCCGAGTGCCGACAGCAGGCCGACCAGAAGCGCCACCCGCGTGCCCCAGATCAGCTGGCTGGCGACGTCCATGCCCTGGTTCGTGGTGCCGAACCACGCGCGCCAGGTCGGCGGCGACAGGCGCAGCACGGAGCGGTCCTGATTGTAGAGCACGTCGAACGGCCCGTGCGGGGCGACTGTCGGCCCGACGATCCCGAGAATGATGAAGGCCAGTACGACGATCAGCGACGCGGTGCCGGACGGGTAGCGTCGGATCGTCCCGAGCGCCCGCAGCGTGCGGCTGAACCCGGAGACGTAAGCGCCTGTCATGGTCATCGCCCGCTACGTACTGCTGCGCGGGTCGATCAGCCCGTACAGCAGATCGGCGCCGAAATTCATCGTCAGCGTCACCAGTGCCATGATGTAGAGCGCACCCTGTGCCACCGGATAGTCGAGATCGCCCAGCGCGGTCACCAGTTCGCGCCCGATCCCGGGCCAGGCGAAGATGATCTCCAGCAGCACCTGGCCCTGGAACAGCGTGCTGGTCATGACGGCGATGTAGGTCACCAGCGGAAGCAGCGCGTTGCGCGTGGCATGCGTCAGGATGTGGCGCTCGCGCAGCCCCTTGGCGCGCAGGATATCGATGAAGTCGCTGCTTTTCACCTCCAGCATGGAGCTGCGCAGCAGCAGGATCGGGCCGGTGATCTCCCGGCTGACCAGCACCAGCGCGGGCAGGATCAGATGCTGGAGGTAGTCACGCGAGCCGAGCACGGCCCAGAAGCCCTGCGGTCCGCCGAGGGAGACCATGCCGCCGGGCGGCAGCCAGCGCAGATCGTAGGAAAACACCATTAGCGCAAGGATGCCGACGAAGAACGACGGCGCGGAGTGCAGGAACAGCGATACCGTGACGGTCGTCTGCTCGAACCGGCTGGCGCGCCGCCAGCCGGCGAGCGCGCCGAGGACGGTGCCCAGGGCGACGCTGACGATGAGCGCGGGCACGATCATCAGGCAGGTATTCGCGGTGCGGTCGACCAGGATCGTCGCGACCGGCTGATCCTGGAAGAACGAATCGCCGAAGCGAAAAAATGCCATGTTGCGGATGTAGTGCAAATATTGCAGCCAAAGTGGGTCGGTCAGCCCCCACAGCCGCTTCTGTCGTTGGATCATCTCCACGGAGAAATTGTTGTCGACGAAGATGGAAGTCGGGTCGCCCGGCAACAGGTGAAACAGCGCGAACAGGATGGTCAGGATGCACCAGATCACGAGCACCAGCAGCAGCAGCCGGCGCGCGATGTAGCGGCCCATTGATCAGTCCAGCATCTTCAGGCCGCCCCAGGTGTAGCCGTCCTTGCAGACCTGCTCGACGCGCTTGCGATAGGCCGCATCGTCCGGTGCCGGATAGACCAGCCTGCCGTCAGCTGCCCAGGAATATCCGGCCGCCTTCAGGATGGCGCGCGCCGCGTCGAGGTTGAAGTCCGGGATCGGCGGCAAATCGGGGTTGTACCAAGGGCTGCCCTCCACCAGGAAAGTGTTGGCGATCGGCATCCGGGCCGCGCCTTCCCAGACCACCTTTAGCAGGAACTCGCGGTCGAAGGATTGATGCCAGGCACGGCGAAATAGGAAATCGCGCCACGGCAGGATGGAGACGCGTGGGACGCCGTGCAGCCAGTTCAGGTCCGGCGTATGCACGGTGCTGAGGCCCGCGATCCCGGCGAGCTGCTTCGCCTGGCTTGGCGTCAGGTGGGTGTCGCTCGATTCGATCAGGTCGATGTCGCCGCTTTGCAGCCGGCCGAGCAATCCGTCGATCGACGGCGTCACCACCGCCCAGACCTCGTCCACCGTGGGTTTGCTGAAATGCGTCTTGTCGGCGATCAGCTGCAACTGCGCTTCCTTCTGGTAGCGGCCGAACTTGAACGGGCCGCTGCCGATCGGCTTGTCGATGCGCAGGCGGCGCGGGTCATCGCCGGCGCCCTGCTCGATCATGATATTCTGCCAGATATGCCTGGGCAGGATCACGTTGAGTTGCAGGAAATAGGTCTCGAACTGACCGTAGGGCTCCTTGAACGTGGCGCGCAGGACGCCGTTTTCGGCGTCCTGGATCGCGGTCCCCTCCAGGAATCGATTGGCGGTCCAGAACGTGGCGCGATCCCATTTCAGCAGGAAGTCGAAGGTGAATTGCAGGTCGTCGATGGTGACCGGCTTGCCGTCATGGAAATTCATGCCCGGGCGCAGCTTGATGTCCCAGGTCCGGTCATCGACGCGGGTCCAGGATTCCGCCGCCCACGGGATGACGTTCAGGTCGGGGTCCATGTAGGCGAGCCGATCGTAGATCATTCGCCCGATGGCGCGCATGTTGTTGCCGGCGGCGATGATGTTGGTCGTCTCCAGCAGCGAATGGATGCCGACGACCATACGGCGGCGGGATGTCTTGGGTTGCGCGCGCAGGAACGTGTGGAATGCGTTGAACGAGCCGATGCCGAAGCCGCGGGTCGCCGCGACGTTGCCCCAGGCCGCGGAGTTGTAGGCCTCGATGATGCTCGGCCCCCACCCCTGCTCGTCCATGTAGAGATCCTCGGCGATCACGCGCTGCGCGTCCTGCACCTGCTTCAGCCGCTTCGGATGGTCGCTTTCGCGCGCCTGCGCCTCGATCAGTGCGTCGTACTGAGCGTTCGCCCACTCCCCGTAATTGCGCCGGTCGAGGCCATAGGCGCGCGACGTCAGCCATTCCGAGGGGTCCACGCGCTCCGGGCGCAGGATGGCCGAATGCACCTCCACGTCGCCGTGCAGATGCGTCTCGATCAGTTCGAGCCAGCGCGCTTCCGAGACCTGCTCGATAGTGTATTTCAGGCCGAGCTTGGCGCCATCGACGGCGAATTTGCGCCAGGCGTCCATCCACGCGGTCTGCACCGTCGGGATCACCACGCGCAGTTCCGGCACCTTCTCGCCCTGCTTCGGCCAGGTGAGGCGCGGCGTGGTGGCGCTGACCCAGCGCGGGTCGTTCATGAAATACGTGCCGGTGCCCTTGTAGAGCTTGTCGTATTTCGGGTTGGCCACGGTGATCGGGGCGTCGACCGCGCGCGCTGGCGTGGCGTGCGCGCCAAGCGCCACCGCGCCACCCGTCGCCGCGGCAAGCCGCAGCAGATCGCGCCGCTCCATCTTCATCATGACTCCCCGGTTGTTGTTCGCGACCTGATCGGATGGTGCCACCGGCGGGGATGCCCGGCTAGAGTGCAGCCGCGCTAATCGTAGAGATGGCACGCCACCTGATGCGCCGCCGCCGCCGGCAGAAGCGTCGGCTCGACCTCGCGGCAGCGTGCCATCACGCGGGGGCAGCGCGGATGGAAGCGGCAGCCGCGCGGCAGGCGCGTCGGGTCCGGCAAAGCGCCGCTGAGCGGCACATGGGTCCGCGTGCGCGCACTCATCACCGGAACGGCGGCCACCAATGCCTGTGCATAGGGGTGGCGCGGCCGGTCCAGCACATCCTCCGCCGGCCCCATCTCGATGATGCGGCCGAGATACATCACCGCGATCGTCGTGCAGACATGGCGCATGGTGGAGAGGTCGTGGGAGATGTAGAGGATCGCCATCTCCAGCTCGCGCGCGAAGTGGCGCAGTAGGTTGAGGATGCCGGCACGGATGGAGACGTCCAGCATCGACACTGGCTCGTCGGCGACCAGGAACTGCGGCTCGACGGAGATCGCGCGGGCGATGGCGATGCGCTGTAACTGGCCGCCGGACATCTGGTGCGGATAGCGGTCCAGGAAATTCGCGACCGGGACCAGCCCGGCGCGCTCCATCGCCTGGATCAGCAAGGCGCGCTGGTGCTCAGGCGCGCCGGGAAAATGGATGGCGATCGGCTCGCGCACGCTCTGTTCCACGGTGTAGCGGGGGTTGAGCGCTTCGTACGGGTTCTGGAAGACGATCTGCGCCTGTCGGCGGAAGGCGAGGCGGGTGCGGCGGTCCTCGCGTGCCAGCACACCGAGGCCACGGAAGCGGATTTCTCCGCCGGTGGGTTCGTGCAGCTTGAGCGCGGTCATGCCGGTCGTGGACTTGCCGCAACCGCTTTCGCCCACCAGGCCCAGCACCTCGCCCGCGCCCACGGCGAAGCTGACGCCGTCGACTGCTTTCACGTACTCCGGCTGTGCCTGTCCAGAGAGCGATGCGATCAGGCGGCGGCGCGTCGGATACCATTTGCGCATGTCGCGCACCTCGATCACCGGCTCCGGCGCCGGGGTTTTCTCGGTGATGGCCGTGCCCATGCGGACTTCATACCGACCCCGCCGAGCGGGGTGCAAGCCGCCCGGTATCGCCATCGCCACCGTGGCGTGTAGTGTCGTGGCACTGATCAACGGAGAAAGACGCGTGGCGAACGAGACTGTCAGGCTCGCCGACTATGCCGCCCGCCTGCGATACGCCGACCTGCCGGACGCCGTGGTGCAGCGCGCCAAGGACTGCATCGCCGATACCGTGGCGACGATCGTCTACGGCCGCACGCTGCCGTGGAGCCGGATCATCATGGCCTACGCGCAGCGCAGCGGCGCGGCCGGACAAAGCCGCATCCTCGGCGCCGATGGACCGGCGTTGCAGCCGGCGGCGGCGGCGCTCGCCAACGGCGCGCTGGCACATGCCTTCGAGCTCGACAACCTCACCAAGCCGGGCGCCGGCGTGCATCCCGGCGCCACCTTGCTGCCGCCCGCCCTCGCGATGGCGCAGCAGCACGGCGGGGACGGGCGCGACCTGATCGGCGCTGTCGTCGCCGGCTTCGAGGTGATGTACCGGATCGGCTACGCAACCAAGCACTCCAACGAGGTGCGCGGCTTTCACGCGCCGGGCACCACCGGGCCGTTCGGCGGCGCCATCGCCGCCGGGCGCATCCTGCGGCTGGACCCGGGGCGCATGACGAACGCGCTCGGCATCGCCGGTTCACTGGCCGGCGGGCTGATGGAATTCGCCCGATCGCGCACCGGCGGGATGGTCAAGCGCCTGCATCTGGGCCGCGCGAGCGAAAGCGGCGTGCTCGCCGCCAGCCTCGCCGCCGACGGATTTGAAGGACCGTCGACCGTGCTGGAAGGCGAACTCGGCTTCTTCCGCGTGTTCTGCGACGAGTTCGATCTCGCCGACGCGACGCGCGGGCTCGGCGACGAATTCGACATGCTGAAATTGTGCCTGAAGCGCTATGCCTGCCACATCACCGCTCATACCCCCGTGCAGGCGGTGCTGGAGCTGAAGGCCGAGCACGGCTTCGACGCCGCCGAGGTCAGCCGCATCATTGTCGCCGGCACCCAGCGCATGGCGACGATCAACAATATCCCGGCGCCCCCCGACATCATGATGGCGCAGTACAGCATTCCGTTCTGCGTCGCCCTCGCGTTGGTGCGCGATCCGCGCGATCCCGCCTCCTTCGACAGCGCGGCGGTCGCCGACCCGCGAATTCGCGCGCTGTGCGCGTGCGTGGAGATGCAGGTCGCGGATCCACCGCCGCCGAAGAACTCCTGGGCCAGCGTGGTGACGATCATGTTGCGCGACGGACGCAGCTTCACGCGGGGGGTGGAGGCGTTCAACGGCACCCCCGAGCGCCCACTGTCGCGCGACGAACTGCGCGACAAGTTCGTGACGTTGACCCGGGACCGCTACGGCGCGGCGGCCGGGGCGCTATTCGACCGCATCCAGGCGCTGGAAGGCGAGACGGAACTGACCTGGCTGGGCGCGCCGCCGGCATAGGGATCGAGGGACAGCGGACATGCGCACAGAGGCATTCGACGTGGTGGTGGCGGGCTGCGGGGTGGCCGGCCTCTCGGCGGCCGTCTCCGCCGCCGAACTGGGCGCGCGCGTCGCGGTCCTGGAGCGCGCGCCGCGGGCGGAACGCGGCGGGCAGAGCCGCTACACCGAGGCCTATCTGCGCATGAAGAGCGAGACCGAGGTCACCGACGATTTCGAGATCCATATCGCCGAGAACAGCAGCGGCTACGTGGACCCGGAGTTGATCGCCGAGGCCGCCCGCCCCGCCGATAGCCGGGCGGCTTATGCCATGGCTCTGAGCGTGACTGATCCTGACGTGATCGGGGCGTTCGCGGAGGGCGCCGGGCCGACGATCGCCTGGATCAAGCGATTCGGCGTGCGCTTCGATTTCCTGCCGACGCAATTCCTCACCAGGTCGCAGCCGCGCCTGCTGCCGGTCGGCGGCGGCCTTGCCTTGGTGGAGGCGCTGGCCGGGGAGGCGGAACGCCGCGGCGTGTCGTTCTTTTATGAAACCACCGCGCTGCGGCTCGACCAGGATGAGGACGGCGGCGTGATCGGCCTGATCGGGCAGGAGCGCGGTGGGCGCATTCGCTTCGCCGGTCAGGTGGTGCTGGCCTGCGGCGGCTTCGAGGGCAACGGCGAAATGCTGACCCGCTACATCGGGCCGCGCGCCGTGTTCCTCCGCCCGATCTGCAAGGGTGCCAACTTCAACCGCGGCGAGGGCATCCAGATGGCTCTCGACATCGGCGCCGCCATGTCGGGCGATTTCGGCAGCTACCACGCCGAGCCGATCGACCCGCGATCCGGCGTGTCGGAGCCTTCGGTGTTCGTGTTCCCGTACGGCATCCTGGTGAACAAGGACGGCAGGCGCTTCACCGACGAGGCGCCGGGCACGGTGGATGCCTATTACGAGCGGGTGACGCGGCGCATCTTCGAGCAACGCGATGGGCTGGCCTATGTCATTCTCGACGCCAGCCACACGCGCATCCCGAACTACCGCCTGTGCATCCGCACCGACAAGCCGCCGGTCGCGGCCGACAGCATCGGCGCGCTGGCGACCGCCCTGGGTCTGCCGATGGAGGCGCTGGAGGCCAGTGTGGCCGAGTACAACGCGGCCTGCGCCCCCGGCGCGTTCCGCCCGCTGGAACTGGATCATCTGTCCACCAGCGGTTTGCAGCCGCCCAAATCCAACTGGGCGCTCCCCATCGCCGAAGCGCCGTTCCATGCCTATCCCATCATCTCGGCCAATGTCTTCACCTTCGGCGGCGTGAAGATCGACCAACTCGCGCGCGTGCTGAACGGGGATGGCGCACCCATCCGCGGGCTGTACGCCGCGGGCGAGATCATCGGCACGTTCTACCGCAACTATACCGGGGCGACGTCGGTGCTGAAGGGGCTGGTCTTCGGCCGCGCCGCCGGCGCCGACGCGGCGCGGATGCGGCGCAACGCCTGAAGCCGGCCCGCGTCAGCCGAACAGCGTCCCCGTCGGGAACGACATGCTCAGCAGCAACGAGAACACGCACCAGACCAAGAGGGTCGTCGCGACGGGCACGGCGCTCAGGATGATCGGGTTCCGCTGCCCGAGCGTCCAGAGCTGCAACGCGATGAAAAGTAGGGTGCTGAGGTAGAAGCCCGCGAAATTCCACGATGCGACGTAGACGATGGACAGGACGACGGAGACGGCGAGTGCCCAGGGGCCTCCTGGAGCCAGGTCCTTGCCGCGCTCCAGCGGCAGTGTCGCATCCTCCGTCTCGCGCACGGCGAGCCCGGCCGCGACGAGGAACAGCACGGCGATGGCCGCGAGCATCATCTGCGGGTAGTCGGTGGGGTAGGTCAAGGAGTCCGGCAGCCAGAGCGTCGCCACGAAAAGCGCGATAACGACGGCGCCGAAGCCCAGGCAGCCGGCGATGCGAAATCCTCGCCCGCCGCCCTCCTGCGTGCCTGGGGCGGCGGAGGTCATTTCTGGGTCGGTGCCTTCACGTTCAGGCCGACCTCGGTGAACAGCTTCCCGAACTCCTCATACTCCGTCATCACCAATTGCCGCGTCGCTTGCGGATCGAGGTAGTCGACCGACAGCTCCAACTTGGCGAAGGCGGGCTTCAGAGCCGGATCGTCGAGCGCCTGCTTCAGCGCGGTGCTGAGCTTGTCGAGGATCGGTTGCGGCGTGGCCTTCGGTGCCGCCAGCGTACGCCAGACGCCGATCGCGACGTCGTAGCCGAGGTCGCGAAATGTCGGGACATCAGGGAGCGAGGGCGAACGCCCGGGAGAGGAGACGGCGAGGATGCGAAGGCGCTTGCCTTCGTACAGCGGCATCGCCTCGTTCAGATTGACGAAGCCAAAATCGATATGATGGCCGATGACCGAGGTGACCATCTCGGCTCCGCCATGGAACCCGGGCACGATCTTCGCCGTCACCCCGGCGCGCGCGAAGAAGATCGCCTGTGCAACGGTGGCGCTGGGCCATCCCGACAGCGCGCCGGTCGAGAGCTGCCCCGGCCGCACCTTCATTGCCGCGACGAGGTCGGCCAGCGTCTTGTAAGGCGAGTCCGCCGCCACGACCACCATGGTCGGCACCAGCGTCACCTGGCCGATATAGGCGAAATCCGTGGGCGAGAAGGCGACGTTGGGAACCAACCAGGGGGCGGCGACGATGCCGGGGCTGACCATCGTCAGGGTGTAGCCGTCGGGCTTCGCGTGGGCGCCTTCGTCATGACCGACGATGCCGCCGGCGCCCTCGCGGTTCTCGATGGTGATGCGCTGGCCCAGTTGCTTCTCCAGGAACGGCGCCAACGCGCGCGCGTTGATGCTGACGCCGCCACCTGGCCCGTACGGCACGATCATGGTGATCGGACGGTCGGGGTATCCCGCCGCGCGTGCCGGCCCGCTCGGCGTGAAGAGGGCCGAAACGCCGAGCAGCCACAATGCGTCGCGCCGCCCGAGTTTCGCGATGTGCGTCATGCCGATCCGCCCTCCCGGTGGTGTTTCTTGCTGGCGCAAGCTGGCCGCCCGCACGGTCAAGTGTTGACAGCCACGCGGCGTTTGCGGAGCCTACGGGCGCCGCGGGATGCTGACAATCCGGAATGCCGACAATATCCCGCGGGCACGAGGGAGCCTGACAAGCAATGCGGCGGAACCGAAGAGGGAGCGGGTGACCCCGCTTGTCCTGCATGGGCTGCATGAGGTCTTCACGCTCCTGAATCTGGGCGTGATCACGCTCGGCGTCATCATCGGCATGGTCTTCGGCGTCATCCCTGGCCTCTCCGGCGCCACCGCCATGACGATGTTGCTGCCGCTGACCTTCGCTTTTCCCGCCGATACCGGCGTGCTGTTCCTGATCGCGATCTGGAACGCGGCGGTGTACTCGGGATCGATCTCCGCGATCTGCCTGAACATTCCCGGGACCGCCGCGGCCGCGGCCTGCATGGTCGAAGGCCACGCGCTGGCAAGGCGTGGCCTCGCGCGCCGAGCCCTGCGCGCCTCGATCGTCGGTGCCACGATCGGCGGTTTCGCCGCAGCGCTCACGCTGATGCTGCTCGCCCCGCCGCTCGGCGAACTGGCGCTGACCTTCGGCCCGGCGGAGATGTTCGCGCTGTCGGTCTTCGGCATGGCGGCCGTCGTCTCGTTGACCTCCGGCTCGCTGGTTCGCGGCGGCATCTCCACCTTGATCGGGCTGCTGCTCGCCGCCGTGGGCACCGCGCCTTCGGGCAGCACGCGCTTCGTGTTCGTCCCGGAGCTGGTCACCGGCTTTCCGATCGTGCCGACGTTGATCGGCCTGTTCACCTTCCCGGTGCTGCTGGAGATGATCCTGGAGCGCCGCACCCGGGTCGCGATGAATGTCGGCTCGTTGCGGGCCAAGGATTCCTTCCTGCTCCGGCTGGATGACTGGCGCCGGCATTGGTTCAATATCGTCCGCTCCGCCGTGATCGGCGTCTTTCTCGGGGTGGTGCCCGGGCACGGGCCGACGATCGCTTCGTTCATCGCCTACAGCGAGGCACGCCGTGCGGCGCGCGAGCCGAACGAGTTCGGCCACGGCGACGTTGACGGCGTGCTGGCGCCCGAGACGGCGGCGAACGCGGCGGTGTTCTCCTCGCTGGTGCCGGCGCTGACGCTCGGCATTCCCGGCACCGCGGATGCGGTGATCGTGATGGCGGCGCTCACCATGCACGGGATGATTCCGGGGCCGATGCTGCTCGCACGCAGCGGCGACATTCTCTACACCGTGTTCGTCGGCGCGTTCGTCGCCAATGCGATGATGCTGGTGGTGGCGCTGCTCGGCGCGCGCATCCTGGCCAGCACGACGCGGGCGCCGCTGCCGATTATCGCGCCGATCATCGTCGTCTTCTCCTTGGTCGGCGCCTACGCCGTCAACCAGGACGTGTTCGACGTGTTCGTCGCACTCGGCGTCGGGTTGGTGGGGTATGGTTTGCGCATGGTGCGCATCCCGTTGCCGCCGATGGTGCTCGGCCTGATCCTTGGCGCGCCGATCGAGACATATTTCTTGCAGGCGCGGGTCCTCTACGACTCCGTCTGGGACGCGCTCACCCGTCCCGTGTGCCTCGTCGTGCTGATCCTGACGATCGCCGCGGTGACGTTCTCGTTGTTCAAGGAATTCAAAACGCGCCGCTCGCCAAGGAGGATAGCATGAAACTCTGGTACCAAAGCATGTCCCGCCAGACCGAATGGGGAGCCTATCCTCGCGTCCTGCGGGAGATCCTGGACCGGGTGAAGGACCCGGAGACGGAGATCGAGGTGCATGGGATCACCAAGATCGGCGGCGTGGGGGACCAGTTCCGCTACCTCGAGTATCTGGAGACCGGGGAGGTCCTGAAGAACGTGCAGACCGCGGTGACGCAAGGCTTCGATGCTTTCCTGATCGGCAACATCGCAGATCCCGGCATAAGGGAAGCGCGCGAGATCGCCAACATCCCGGTCCTCGGCCTGTGCGAATCCGCGTTGCACGTCTCCTGCATGATGGGCGCTTCGTTCTCGCTGGTGACGATCAATGAGAAATTCACCCCGCGCATCGTCGAGAACGTGGTGCGCTACGGACTGCGCGACCGCATGGCGGCGGTGAACCGCATGAAGGTGGAGCGTATTCTCGACCTTGGCGAGAGCTTCGACGATCCTGTCGCGCGCCAGCGGATCGTGGAGCAGTTCAACCGCGCCGCGCGGGCAAACAGCGAGGCCGGCGCCGAAGTGGTGATCGCCGCCGGCGGCGTGGTGATGGCGCTGCTGGCCCATGCGGGGATCCACGAGACCGAGGACGGCACGCCGATCCTCAACGGCATCACCAACCTGGTGAAAATGGGCGAGATGGCGGCACGGCTGAACAAGATCATGGGTGGGCGCTTCACCAGCAAGCGGCTGCAATACGCCCCGCCGCCGCCCGAGCAGATCACGGAGTTCCGCAAGCACTACGGCGCCGATATCTACCCGACCGTGAAGCCGACCTGAGCGGGAGGAAGGCGATGAACGGAACGCTCGCGGCCGACGTGGTGGTTATCGGCGGCGGCCTCGCGGGGCATTGCGCGGCGCTGGAGGCCGCCGAGTCGGGCGCTGACGTCCTGCTGCTGGAGAAGCAACCCGAAATCGGCGGCAGCACCGTGTTGAGCGGCGGGTCCTTCGCCTTCGCGGGCACCGACATGCAGCGTGCCGCGGGGATCGAGGATTCGCCTGACCTGCTCTACGGCGATCTGCGCGCGGTCGGCCAGGAACATAACGATCCCGCTCTGGTGCGGCTCTACGCTGACCGCCAGCTTGATGCGTATGCCTGGCTGCGCGCGCGCGACGTGCGGTTCGGGCCGATCCAGATCTCATCGGGCCAGTCCGTCCCACGACTGCACCCGTCCAACCCACGCGAGGTCATCCGCCTGCTGCATTTGCTGGTGCGGCACGCGCCGAACATCCGCGTGCTGTTCAACGCCCCCGCCCGTCGGCTGGAGCGCGGCGCCGGTGGTTCCGTGGATGCGGTGCTCGTCTCGGTCGATGGACGTGCCGAGACGGTGCGCGCACGGCGGGGCGTCGTGCTGGGCAGCGGCGGGTTCTCGCGCAATCCGGAGCTGATCGAGACGTTCGTGCCGGAACAGCGGCGCGCCGGCCGGATCGGCGGCCCCGGCAACATGGGCGACGGGTTGCGCATGGCGTGGCGGCTGGGCGCCGGCTTCCGCGACATGGGCTACGTGAAGGGCACGTTCGGCAACCACCCGGATGCGGGCCCCGAGCAGCACACCGCGATGCTCGGCGTCTACAAAGGGGCGATCGCGCTGAACCGGCTGGGGCAGCGCTTCGTCAACGAGGCATTGTCCTACAAGACGCTGGGCGATGCCTGCCTGCGGCAACCGGACGGTCTCGCTTTCCAGATCCTCGATCAGGCAATCATGGATCAGTCGGTCGACGGTGTGCCGATCTTTGATTTCGAGCGCCGTTTGCGGGAAGGGTTGTTGCTTCGTGCCGACACATTGGTCGCGCTCGCGGGCCGCATCGGCGTCGATCCCGCCGTGATGATCGCCACGATCGAGGACTACAATGCGACGGTCGCGGCCGGCCGTCCCGACCCGTTCGGGCGCACCGGGCTCTCGCTCGGCTACGGCGCGCTGCCGCGCATCGAGCGGGCGCCGTTCTATGCGTATCCGTCCACCAGCGCGATCGTCGCGACCTATTGCGGACTGACCGTGGACACGTCGATGCGCGTGTTGGACGTCGAGGGTGCCGCGATCCCGGGCCTCTACGCGGCGGGGGAGGTGACCGGGGGGTTTCATGGGAGCGCGTACATGACGGGCACGTCGCTCGGCAAATCGGTGATCTGCGGGCGGCTGGCGGGGCGGCGCGCGAGCGCGGTTCCATAATGCGAGACTCCTACCCGCCGCGGTAGAACCGCATCAGTTCGTCGATGCGCGCGGCGGGCGGGCGGTCGAAGGCGTAGCCGCGGCGGGTTACCGTCATGGCGCTTGATTGCCGCAACGCGACCAGCATCTCGGCCATCTTCACGGTGGTGGCGAGGGTGTCGATCACCGCCACCTCGTCGACGCGATGCACCCCGGCGATCTGCATGAGCAGCGCCAACGGCGCCTCGCCGGGGATCACCACATCCACACCTTCGGCTGCCAGCGCGCGTACCGCGTCCTGGAACGCCGCGACCACCGGCGCCGGGTTCTCGTAGCCCTTCACGACGTCGTTGAAGCTCAACCCCAGGTGACGGACCGGCCCCGCCATCTGCTCCAATCCATAGGTCCGCGCATTCGCCGCATAGAGCGGCATCAGTTCGCGGATGAAGCAGACGACGCCGAAGCGTTGGCCGAGGTAGCAGGCCGTGTGCATGGCCGCGAAGCCGTAGCCGACTACCGGGATGTCCACCAGGCTGCGCGCTTCCTGTAGCCCGGGGTCGGGCATCGTGCTGAGCAGGAAGGCATCATAATTCTCACGCTCGGCACGCACCGCGTGTTCCAGGATTTGCAGCGTGTGCATATGCTGGATGGCCACATAACGGATGTCGGTGCCGGGATACTCGGTGGGGTAGGTGCCGGGG
>JBDTFI010000492.1:0-5384 GCA_039938035.1 Acetobacteraceae bacterium
AATCCCGACGTCACCAAGCAACTCCTCGATGGCTGCACGGTCGACGGCAAGAAATTCCATGTCCATCTCGACGGCTACAACCAGATCCCGTACCTCACCGGCGAGGTGGCGGAGAGCCCGAGAAACGTCATCGTGTACTTCGACGACGACGGCGAACTCGTAGCGGTGCGGGTCGGCGACTGGAAGTTCCATTTAGCGGTACAACGCGCCAATACCTTGAGACAATGGGCCGAACCGTTCGTGAAGCTCCGGGTGCCGTATATAATGAGCCTCCGTCGCGATCCCTTCGAACGGGCCGAGTTCAACTCCAACACCTACCTGGACTGGATGGTCGATCACATTCCCCAGATGTACGCGATGCAGGCGGTGATCGCGGCGCAGATCGCGGACTTCGTGAAGTTCCCGCCGCGGCAGAAACCGGCCTCGTTCAACCTGGACGCGGTGCTGGCGCAAGTATCGCAACACGATCACGGCTAAGGGCTGATCTAACTGGCCCATGCATGGGATCCTCCCGTGCATGGGCCAGTTGAGCCGGTCATGAATGACGACGAAGTTCCCGCGACTACCGCCGCGACCGCCGGGCAGGTGAGCGGCTTTTACGAACGTCACCCCTACCCGCCGCCCGTGGATGATGTGGCAGCCTATCGCAAGGCGTGGGACGATAAGCGCCGACGCGCCGAATCCCATCTCTTCTGGCCGGCCGAGCCCTACCGCGAGGACCGAAGCATCCTGGTGGCCGGTTGCGGCACCACCCAGGCCGCCCACTATGCAGTGCGATGGCCCCGCGCCCATGTCGTCGGAATCGACGTCAGCGCCAACAGCATCGCGTTCACGCATGCGCTGAAGCGCAAGCACGGACTCGCCAACCTCGAGCTGCACCAGCTCCCCGTGGAGCGCGCCGCCGAACTCGGCCAAGGCTTCGAGCACGTGGTCTGCACCGGCGTGTTGCACCACCTTCCCGACCCCGATGCGGGGCTGCGTGCCCTGCACGACGTGCTCAAGCCGACCGGCGCCCTGCATGTGATGGTCTACGCGCCCTATGGCCGCGCTGGAGTCTATCTGCTTCAGGATTACTGTCGGCGCCTCGGCGTCGGCGTGACGGCGCCGGAGATCCGCGACCTCGCCGCGAGCCTCAAGGCGCTCCCGCCGGACCATCCGCTTGCCCCCCTCCTGCGCAACGCCCCTGACTTCGCGGACAAGGCCGGCTTGGCCGATGCGCTGCTCCATCCGCAAGACCGATCGTACTCGGTCCCGCAGCTGCTGGACTTCCTCGATCGTGCCGATCTGGCGTTCGGGCGCTGGGTGCGTCAGGCGCCGTACCTGCCCTGGTGTGGCGCGCTGGCGTCCACGCCGCACCATTCAAGGCTGGCGGGACTGACGGCCGAAGCGCAATACGCCGCCATCGAACTGTTCCGCGGGACCATGGTCCGCCATGGCGTCGCGGCCTACAGGAAGGACTGGCCGGCGCGGGGCGCGCCCGTCGATTTCGACGGCGAGGCCTGGCCCGGCTACACGCCCATTCGGCTGCCCGATACGCTCGCCGTGCGGGAGCGGCTGCCGCCGGGAGCGGCAGCGGTCCTGATCAATCGCAATCACACGTATACCGACCTCTATCTGCCGATCGACGCGCGGCAGGAACGGCTGCTGGCCGGCATTGACGGGGTGCGTACCATCGCGGAGATCTGCCGCGAGCGGGCGGATCGGAGCCTCGCGCGCGACTTCTTCCGGACGCTCTGGCGGTGGGACCAGGTCGTGTTCGATACGTCGTGCGTCGATAGCCCTACGAGCCGATCCTGAGAACGACCCGGAACCGCGCCTTGCCGCTGATCATCCGGTCATAGGCGGCCTGAGCCTCTTCGAGCGGGAAAATCTCGTTCATCGAGGCGACGCCGTTAAGCTCGCTGAATAGCAGCGTGTCTTCGGAATCGACGGCGGTGCCCGAATACCAGCCGCGCACCGAAGCGCATTTCCCGAGCAAGTCCAGGGAGTTGACGGTCAGGGCGCCAACCGCGCCGATGACCATCATGGTTCCGTTGACGCCGAGACCACCCGAGATCGCCTCCATGGCTCCGGCGTTGGTGACGGTGGCGATGATCGCCTTCGCCCCACCCATCGCCTGCAACGCCTGCGCGGGATTACCCGCTTCGCTGTCGATGTAGTCGTGCGCGCCCAGGGATCGCGCCAGTTCCTCCTTGTCGCGCCCCCGGTTGACCGCGACGGTCCGGAACCCCTGCCGGGCGGCGAACTGGATGCCCAGATGGCCGAGGCCGCCGACCCCATGGATCGCCACCAGATCGCCCGGCTTCGCGCCGCAATTCCGCAGGGCGTTGAATGTGGTGAGGCCGGCGCAAAGCAGCGGCGCGGACTCCACCGGGTCCAGCGCCTCCGGCACGTGCGCGAGCGCCGAGGCGAGCGCCAGCATGTGGGTCGCGTAGCCGCCGTCGCGGGTGACGCCGGTGGTGCTGTGAACGTTCTCGCACACGAAGGCGTCGCCCCGCCGGCAATGGCCGCAATAACCGCACGAACCGCCAAACCAACCCACGCCGACCCGCGCACCCACGTGCCAGCACTCCACCTCCGGACCCAGGGCGTCGATCACGCCGATCACTTCATGGCCGGGAATACGCGGATAACTGAGCCCCGGCAGGAGACCTTGGGCGGTGACCGAGTCACTATGGCAGACGCCGCAGGCCTGTACGCGGATGCGGACCTCGTGGCGGCCCGGCTCGGGCAGGCCGCGCTCCTCCATGCGGAATCGCCCGCCGGGTTCCGGAATGACCATCGCGCGCATCTTCGACATGACGAACTCCGCTGCGGTAGGATCGACTATGTGGACGCCGAGGGTGCTGGCACCTATAGCACGACGAAAGGAGAGACGACGATGACACCCGCTACCGGCAGGATCGCCACGGTCGTCGGCGCCGACGGCGCAACCATTCAGGCGCTGTTCGCCGCGGCCGTCGCTGACTGGCGTGCCTCAGGAGCGAACATCGTCGGGGTGATCGCGGAAGCCCATAACTTGCCTGACCGGACGTGCAGCGCGGGCACTCTGCGCGACGTCGTCTCCGGCGAATCATATTCGATGTTCCTCGAGACGGTGCCGAGCAATACATCGTGTCACCTTGACGCCGGGGGGGTCGAGGCCGCCTGCGCGGCGATTCTCGATCAGGTCCCGGCGAGCGATCTTGTCGTGCTCAGCAAGTTCGGCAAGCTTGAAGCCGCGCGCGGCGGATTGGCCGCCGCGTTCGAGGCCGCGATCGCCGCGGGCAAGCCGGTGCTGACCACGGTTTCGGAGAAGCATCGCGACGCGTGGGGGGCTCTGGCGCCCGACGCCATCCGCCTGCCCGCCGACGAAGCGGCGATACAGGCATGGTGGCGGGCCTTGCGTGCCGCGTAGTGATGGTTAGGAGGATCAATTCGATCCGTACTCGATGATGAAAAGGTGGATGTCTTCTCGTCGAGCAATCCGAAGTCTAGATGTTGATACATCCACCTTAGCGTGGGCATTAGTGTACTTGTGAGTGGCATCGGTGCTCCTTGATAGAGGGTCTCCACGAATGCGGCCTCGCGCGTCGGCATCAACGTGACGATGGTTGTCGTCGCGGCCTACGCCGTCTCGGCGGGGTTCGCCTGTTCGGCGGGCGCGGCACTATGGCCGGCTGCTTCATCGGCGCGCTGCTGTTCACCACGCTGGGCAACGGCGCCAACCTCTTGGGGGTGGACCCGTTCTGGAGATGGTGATCGAGGGGCTGCTCATCGCCGCCGTCGTGTATCTGGACAATATCCAGAAGCAGCGACAGGCGGGTTTGCGATAAGCTCCCGCGCGACCGCCGCGACCACGCTTTCCCATTCGCCCCGCGCGTCCTGGCGGAACAGCCGGATGGTCGGATACCAGGGGGAATCATCGCGTTCGCGCAGCCAGCGCCAGTCGGCGCTTCGGCGCAGCAGGACCCAAACGGGCAGCCCCATCGCGCCCGCGAGATGCGCGACGGCGGTATCGATGGTGATGACCAGATCCATGTGCGACAGCAGGGCCGCCGTTTCGGCGAAGTCGGCGAGGGCGTCCGCATGATGGGTGAGTCGCGAAAATGCGCGGTCCTCCTCGGTGATGTCCGTCCGCACCGCATGGAACGCGACGCCTTGCACCGCGAGCAATGGCGCCAGCACAGGCAGCGCGATCGAACGTTCGGGGATATGTTGGGAGCCCCACCAGCACAGGCCGACGCGGGGCGCGCTACGCGGACCGAGCCGCTCGGCCCAGGCGGCCCGCAATGACGGATCGGCGGACAGGTACGGGATGTCGACGGGGATCGACTCCAGGTCAGTCCCGAAGGCGAACGGCAGGCTCAGCAGCGCCGCCTCGACATCGTGGCCCGGCGGCGCGGTGTCGGTGTCGATCACCG
Organism: Acetobacteraceae bacterium; assembly: GCA_039938035.1. GTDB lineage: Bacteria > Pseudomonadota > Alphaproteobacteria > Acetobacterales > Acetobacteraceae > DATFDN01. Next base: position 4,404 of record JBDTFI010000492.1, read on the forward strand.
CGACGTCCACCAGCGTGTGCATCAGGCGCACGAGATCGGGGAACACCGCCAGTGTCACGTCCGCCCCACGTCGCGCCAGCAACGGCGCATAGCGCGCGAACTGGATGATATCGCCGCGCCCTTGCTCGCCGCGCAACAGCACCCGCTTGCCGGCCACCTGATCGAGCGCGAGAACCGCGGGCGCCGGCGCCTCGACGTCGTCGCGGAAGCCAGGCAGCACCCAGCGCCGCTCGTATTTGGGCCAGGCTTCACGCAACCGGCCCATCCGCAGCAGCATCAGGGCCTCGTTCCACTCCGCCCTCGGATGCGCCGTGTTCAGCCGGATCGCCTCCAGCGCCTCGGCGTCACGTCCCATCTCGACCAGCACCATCGCGAGTGCGTCGCGCACGTCGGCCAGCCGATGCGCCTCCTTGGGTTTCACCTGCCCGGAGAGCGCCGCCCGCAACGCGGTCTCGGCCTCGTCGAGCCGGCCGAGATCGGTGAGCGACAGCGCCATGTTGTAGAACGCCGGCGCGTCATCGGCGCGGTGCCCGAGCGCCGCCTGGTAACAGTCGATCGCCTCCTCGTGGCGGCCCAACGAGCGTAGGGTGTTGCCGAGGTTGTTTTGCGGCTCCGCGTAGTCCGGCGCCAGCGCCAGCGCGGTCCGGTAGCAGGGCTCGGCCTCGGCGTGACGCGAGGACGCCTGAAACGCATTCCCCAGATGGTACTGCGCGCGCGGGCTGCGCGGGTTGAGCGCCACCGCGCGCTGCAACGCCGCCAGCGCCGCCTCCTGCCGGCCAAGGTCGAGCGACACGACGCCCAGCAGATGGTGCGCCTCGAAATGCGTCGGCTCGTCGGCGAGCACCGCTTCGCAGCACGAAGCCGCCGCCTCCAACTGCCCGGCGCTATAAAGCCGCGCGGCCTCCGCCATGCCGGGGGGCGGCAGCGTCCGCCCGCGCGCATCGACACGAAACCGGGTGCCGAACCGGTACTCCATCAGCA
>JBDTFI010000493.1:0-5058 GCA_039938035.1 Acetobacteraceae bacterium
ATCGCGAAACCAGTTCACGGGATTGTCGATGTTGTGGACGTGATTGGCAAGCTCGATCGAACTCGGGCGCGAGAGCTTCCGCCAACTCACTGAAATCCGGGCGTGTCTGGCGCCGAACGATGAAGAACGCCGCAATGCTAGGAGGCAGGCCGCGCCGCGCGACGTGTACATGAGACCCAGGGGGGGCGTACATTTCAGCGCCGGCGCGGAGTCTGGCGCGTACATCGGCCGGGGCGCGCCTCTCCGAGGCGCGTACATCGCGGGCCTTGCTCAGCCCGGCGCGTGTACGCCGGCCGGCCTGTTTTCGCCGGGGGGTAAGGCCAGTTCGAGGGACGCTAGACCCCCTCGCGGACCACCGGGTTGCGCAGCGTCCCGATCCCGGTGATCTCCACCTCGACCGTGTCGCCGTGCTTCATGTTGGCGGTCTCACCCTCGGTGCCCATCCAGACCATGTCGCCGGGATGGAGGGTCAGGCAGCGCGTCATCGCCACCAGGTAATCGATGACGCCGAATACCATGTCGTTGGTGCGGAACTCGATGAGTTGCTTGCCGTTCAGCCGGATCCTCGTCAGCAGGTCCTCGAGCCTCACCTCGGTCTCGATCCACGGCCCCATCGGCTTGAACGTGTCGGTGTTCTTCGCCCGCCACAACGTGCGATCCGATTTCTGCCAGCTCCGCTCGCTCACGTCGTTGCCGATGGTATAACCCAGCACCGCCGACAGCGCGTTCTCCCGTGTCAGATGCTTGGCCTCGCGCCCGATCACCGCGACCAGCTCGCCTTCGTATTGCACCTTCTCGGTCGCGTCGCGCGGAATGACGATCGGCACGTCCGGGCCGATCAGAGCGTTGTTGGCGCGATAGCCGATGTCGGGCTGCGTCGGGATGTTCGGCTCCTGGCCGATCTTCGCGGCCACCGCCTTCACGTGTCCGGCGTAGTTCATCCCGCACGCATAGAAGGTCGGCGGAATGACCGGCGGAAGCAGCCTCGCGCCGGCGAGGGCGACGCGCGTCGGCGTACGCTCCCACGTCGTGAAGGGCGAGCCGCGCACCGCGACCAGTTCGTCGCCCTCCACCACGGCGTATGTCGGCGTTCCGTTCTGCTCGAAGCGGGCCCAGCGCATTGGCGTTCCTCCGGTTGTCGAATTCAGGCGGTCGGCGGCTGCATCGGGCCCGGCGAGGGCACCTCGGCCGGCGGCGGCGCGGGGGTCGTGTCCGGCGTGTGTGACGGCGCCTCGGCGGGCGGCCTCGGGGGCGGCGTTTCCGCCGGCCGGGACGGGGAGGGGGGCGTGGGGTCGGGCATGGAAACTCCTGTCGCGAGCGATCAGGCGGTAGCGCTCTCGACCACCCCGAGTTCCTCGGCCGTCTGGCTTCGCATGATGAACTTCTGCACCTTGCCCGTCACCGTCATCGGGAATTCATCGACGAAGCGGATGTGGCGCGGCACCTTGTAATGGGCGATCTGGCCCTCGCAGAAGCCGCGCACCTCCTCGGCGGTCAGCGTCTCGCCCGGGCGCACCTTGATCCAGGCGGCGATCTCCTCGCCGTAGCGCGCGTCCGGCACGCCGAACACCTGCACGTCCTGGATCTTCCCGTGGCGGTACAGGAACTCCTCGACCTCGCGCGGATAGACGTTCTCGCCGCCCCGTATGATCATGTCCTTGATGCGCCCGACGATCTTCATATAGCCGTCGTCATCCATCACCGCGAGGTCGCCGGTGTGCATCCAGCGCGCCCGATCGATCGCCTCGGCGGTGCGCGCGTCGTCCTCCCAGTAGCCGAGCATCACCGAGTAGCCCCTGGTGCAGAATTCGCCGGACGTACCGCGCGGCACCACGTGGCCCTCGGCATCGACGATCTTGATCTCGACATGGGCCAACGCACGCCCGACCGTGCTGACCCGGCGCTCCAGCGGATCGGTAACGGTCGTCTGCGTGCTGACCGGGCTGGTCTCCGTCATGCCATAGGCGATGGTTATTTCCGACAGGTGCATCAGCGAGACGGCGCGCCGCATCACCTCGATCGGGCACGGCGCGCCGGCCATGATCCCGGTGCGCAGGCTGGACAGATCGAATTGCGGAAAATCCGGGTGATCGAGCTGGGCGATGAACATCGTAGGCACGCCGTGCACCGCGGTGCAGCGCTCTTCGGCCAGCGTCTGCAACGTCGCCAGCGGATCGAACCCCTCGCCGGGAAACACCATCGCCGCGCCGTGCGTCGTACAGGCGAGCGCGCCGAGCACCATCCCGAAGCAATGATACATCGGCACCGGGATGCACAGTCGATCCTGTTCGGTCAGCCGCATCGCCTCGCCGATGAAGTATCCATTGTTGAGGATGCCGTGATGGGTGAGCGTCGCGCCCTTGGGTGCGCCGGTGGTGCCCGAGGTGAACTGGATGTTGATCGGATCGTCGAATTGCAGGGACGCCGACAGTGCCGCCAGTTGCTCGCGCTCCGCCCCGAACCCCCTGCCGAGAACGGCACTGAACGCGAGCGCGCCGGGCGCCGGTTGCTCGCCGATCTGGATCACCGCTTCCAACCGCGGCAATCTCGTCGCGCGCAGCCGTCCGGGCTCGGATGTCCGCAGCTCCGGCGCCAGCGTGTTGACCATTCCGACGTAATCGCTCGTCTTGAACGCGGTCGCGATCACCAGCGCCCGGCAGCCGGACGTGTTCAGCGCGTATTCAACTTCGGCCAGCCGGTACGCCGGATTGATGTTGACCAGGATCAGCCCGGCCTTGGCGGTGGCAAACTGGGTGATGATCCATTCGGCGTTGTTGGGCGACCATATGCCGACCCGATCGCCGCGCACCAACCCCAATGCGAGCAACCCGGCCGCGAAGGCATCGACCCGCTCGGCCAGTTCCCGATACGACCAGCGGATCCCCTGCTGGCGCACGATCAGCCCCGGCCTCTCGCCCCATCGGCTGACCGCGCGGTCGAAATTCGCCCCGATCGTCTCGCCGAGCAGGGCGACGTCGGCGGCGCCATGCGCGTAACTCGGCGCGGCTTCGGTCATGGATCGTCTCCCGGTCAGGCTTTGCGTGATGATAGCACGCAGGGGGGCCGAGAGGCATACTCGGCGGCAGGCGAGGCGCTCCTTGCTCATCCCTCTCCCCTTGCGGGAGGGGTCGCGCGATATGGGCGGCAGTGGCCGGGGCGGCCAGCATAAGACGAAACCAGAGAGGGCAATGACAACAGACTTCATGCCACGCCTCGACATCCTGCCAGCGCCGCAGCGTCGCTTGTGGGACGAGCTGCTCGCCGTGCCGGAGGAATTCGTGCTCCATGGCGGCACCGCCATCGCGCTCCATCTCGGACACCGTCAGTCCGTCGACTTCGGTTTCTTCGGCAACAAGCGGCTCGATCCGACGCGGCTGGTCCCCGCCGTTCCCTTTCTCGCGGGTGCGGTCGTCACCCAACGCGAGCCGAACACGTTCGGTTGCACGGTTGACCGCGGCGGCGTGGTCAGACTGTCCTTCTTCGGATTGCCCGGCCTGCCCCCCTGTCGCCGCCGCTGATCGCGCCCGATAACGGCCTGCGGGTGGCGTCGTTGCTCGACCTTGCCGGGACAAAGGCTTCCGTGGTGCAGATGCGCGCCGAAGCGAGGGATTACATCGACATCGACGCCCTGCTGACCGACGGGACAATTGATCTGCCGACGGCGCTCGCCGCCGCGCGGGCGATCTACGGACTGAATTTCAATCCGCAAAGCACACTCAAAGCCCTTTCCTATTTCGACGACGGCAACCTTCGCCGCTTGCCCGCGCCGGTCAAGGATCGTTTGGCGAAAGCCGCGCGCGAGGTCGACCTCGATCGTCTGCCTGTCGTCGCCGCACCTGCCCGCGCGACCGATCATGCCCCCGGCCTCTCGCGATGAAGACCATTCCTCTCACCCCGGAAACGGAGGCTCTGGCGCGCCGACTCGTGTGGTTCGAGGAACCGCCGGAGGCGTTGTCCGATACCGTCCGCTTCGTGGCCTATGCCCTGGCGCGGGCGACGCATGAGGACATGAAAATCCTGCTTGCCTTCGTCACCGATGATGATCTTCGCGAGGCCCTTGACCACGCGCCACCGGGGATCATCGACCCCCGCTCATGGGCCTACTGGAATTCCAAACTCGGGCGCTACCCCGCGCCGCCGCTGCCGAAGCGCCAGCTGGGGTGAGGAGAATGCCGCCGTGCTGATCGGTTTTTCCCGCAGATCAACGATTGACCAGCCTCTCGACTTGCAGCGCCGTCATTGCGAGCGCAGCGAGGCAATCCAGCCACCGTCTCGCGCGTCCTGATGGATTGCTTCGCTGCGCTCGCAATGACCGTGGTAGCGGTTCAACCTGCGGCTTCTATTCTTTGCGGACGACGGCCGCATCGGTGTGGTGCATGGTTTCATCAAGAAGACGCGAAAGGCGCCGACCGAGGACATCGCACTGGCGCCCAGGCGCATGAAGGAGATGAAGACGTGAGCAAAAAGAATCCGCATTGGGGAGCGACCCTCGATAGCTTCCTCAGCGAGGAAGGTATCCGCGAAGCCGGGCGCGCGGAGGCGACGACGCGCGTGGTGGCGTGGCAGCTCAGTCAGGAGATGGAACGGCAAGGCATGAGCAAGGCGAAGCTGGCTGAACTGATGCACACGAGCCGGGCCCAGGTTGACCGCATCCTCAAGGCGCAGGGCAACGTGACGATTGAGACCTTGCAGCGCGCCGCTTCACTTGTTGGGCGTGAACTTCGTCTTGAGTTGGTGTGACGGCGCCGGCGCATCGACCACCCCATCAAGACGCCTTCGCCTTCGACGGCTTCGCATCATTCGCCGCTACCGGGCGGATCACCGTCGTGATGGTGTCGCGCATCACCGTCACCCTGATGTTGGGCGCGATCTCAACCTCCACCTCAGCGACCGGCTTGCCGCCCTCCGCCGTCGGGGGAACCCGGGTGACCACGCCGATGATGCCGCCACCCGTCACCACCCGGTCGCCGCGCTTCAGCGCGGTCAGCATCTGCTTGGTCTCCTTCTGGCGCTGCTGCTGCGGGCGGATCAGCAGGAAGTAGAACACGACGAAGATCA
>JBDTFI010000494.1:0-3220 GCA_039938035.1 Acetobacteraceae bacterium
GTGCGCGGCCTGCTCGCCGCGTGAACTCTGTCAGGAGTCCAACCATGCGCCTGTTGATCGCCACCATGATCGCGTTCGCGGGGCTCGCGATCGCCAACGCCCCTGCTGCTAACGCCCAGGTGCCGCCACCGGCGCCCAACCCGCATCCGCTCACCACGATCCGCGTCATCGGCTTCGCGGGCGGCTTCAACCTGCCGCTATGGGTGGCCGAGCGAAACGGCTATTTCGATCGCCAGGGGTTGGAGATGCGGCTCAGCTTCACCCCGAACTCCGTCTATCAGATGACCAACCTCCTCGCCGGCAATTTCGACGTCGCGATGACGGCCATCGACAACGTGGTGGCCTACGACGAGGGTCAGGGCGAGGCGCCGATCGGACCCGATCCGCAGCTGTTCGGATTCCTCGGCTCCGACGACGCCTTCCTGTCGCTGGTCACGCAGGCACCTGACAAGACCTTCGACGATCTGCGCGGCAAAACGCTGACGGTCGATGCGATGACGACCGGCTTCGCCTTCGTCCTGCGCGACCTGCTGGCGAAGGAGGGCCTGAACGACGTGTCGTTCGTCCGCGCCGGCGGCGTGGCGGATCGCTTCAAGGACATGCTGGCGAACCCAGCGCACGCGGGCACGATCCAGATGACGCCGTTCGACCTGCTGGGCGAGGAGCACGGCCAGCACGTGCTGGTCTATATCCGCGACGCGCTCGGCCCCTACCAGGGCATCGTCGCCGCCGCGCGCCGGCCATGGGCGGCGGCGCATCGCGCCGAGGTGGTCGGCTTCATCCGCGCCTACAAGCACGCGATCGTCTGGCTGTACGATCCGGCGAACCGCCAGGTGGCCGAGGCGATCCTGGTCGCGCATATCCCGGCGATGAGTTTCGACCTCGCGCACAAGACCTACGACATCCTGCTCGCCCCGACCGGCGGCTTCTTCCGCGACGTGACGCCAAGCATCCCCGGCATCCGTACTGTGCTGGCGCTGCGTACTAAATACGGCGAGCCGCATCGGGACCTGACGGACCCGATGCGATACGTCGACCTGTCGTATTTGCAGGAGGCGGCGGGCTCGAAGCGTTAGGTGTACGTGGTCGGCGCCAGACGAAATTGTCCGGCCACGCCGCGACGGTTCGCGCTGGCGCGTTCCGTCAACCAACCGAACAACAAGCCGATCGTGGTCCACATGATCACCTGCGTCCCGAGCGAGGCGATCCTGAACTGCCACAGCACCACGGCGGGAAACCGTTCCGGCACCTCGTTGATGCCGGGAAGCAGGCATTGCGCGGCGATCACGATCACCAGATAGGACGCGGCCGCCGTCAGGGCGGCGAACCAGCCGCCATGTCGCGGGGCGAGCCGGTTTCGCAGCATCGCCGCGCCGACCATCGCCGCGATCGAGATCAGCATCATGATGAAATACAGCGCCGTGCGGTATCCGATCGTGTCCGGTTGACCGACCGAGGGCGGATTGGCGGGATATTTCAGGTTGGGCACGAGATAGATCGCGACAAAGCCCGCCCCCGCCAGCAGGGCCGCGACCGCGCGCGGGCTGAGCTTCGCCACGCGGCCATTGGCGGCGGCGAACACCAGGGCGAACAGCCCGCCGAACGCCGCGCAATACACCACCACGCCGGTAAAGAGGCCGAGGCCCGCCTGCACCGATCGGCTGACCAGTTCCGGCTCCTCGACATGGGACATGCCCATGGCCGCGTCCTTCCGGGATTCGGCCTCATGCATCTGGGTCTCGAACGCGATCGCCCGGTCGACCTGCGGTTCGCCGAACATCTTGCTGAAGCCGAACGCCAGCAAGCCGGCGACGATGCCGACCAGCATTCCGCGGATGAGAAGGGTCCTGACCATGAGACCGGCCTTCGTTCAGTGGCACGGAAATCCGAGCAGGTGGCGCCCGTCATGCACGAACTCATGCACATACATCCCGGGAATCAACGACGTGGCGCCTTCCTCCGCGCCCACGAAGTAAAGCGCGAGAAGCAACAGGGCGGCGAATACCAGCCACGGGAGCAACTCCCGAAGCGGAATGGGCGGCGATGCGCGATCGGGGACGAATATGGCGTCGGACATGACACGGCTCCTTGGGCTCCAGCGCGTGGACCCATAGCTAACTTCGTTCAACCTAAGGAGCCTCGCTTCACGCCGTCAATCGGAGGGCACGGATGAACGGACGCCTGACAATGCTCTGTCACGCCTCCACCGGCGCCGTCCGCGCGGCGGTTTTTCCGCGCGATGAGCCGCTTGAGCCGCGCGGTCATGCGCAGGCGGCGGCCCTGTCATCGCATCTTGGCGGGGTCGACGTCGCCTGGACGAGCCCGTCGCTTCGTGCTCGGCAGACCGCGGAAGCGTTGCGCCTCGATGCCGCCGTCGAGCCCCTTCTTGGCGATATCGACCTCGGTCGATGGGCTGGGCATTCGCTGGCCGAGATTGAATCGCGCGAACCCGACGCGGTCCGGGCGTGGACCACGCAGGCCGACGCGGCGCCGCATGGCGGTGAATCGATCGATGACCTGCTTGAGCGGGTGGCGCCCTGGCTCGATGCCCGCGCGCGTGATGGGCGGCGCGCCGCAGCCGTCACCCATGCCGCGGTCATGCGCGCCGCGATCATTCTCGCGATCGGCGCCAGGCCCTTGTCGTTCTGGCGCATCGACATCGCGCCACTCTGTCGCATGGACCTCCGGGCAGGTTCGGGGGTGTGGAGGCTGCGGTCGATCCGCCCCTGAGCGGGAGGCGTCGGCGCTACATGCCGAACAATCGGCGAGCATTCCCGCCCGCGATCGCCGCCATCCGTGCGGTGTCGAGCCCCGCGAGATGTCCAAGCGGATCGTATTCGCCCATGTCGTACGGATAGTCGGTGCCCATCAGCACATGCTCGATGCCGAGCAGCGCCACCAGCGCGGCAAGCTGGTGTTCGGTGAAGACGATCGCATCGACGTACACGCGTTTTAGGTACGTCGAAGGCGCGTGCGGCAGATCGCCATGCGTGTCACTGCGCGCGCCCCAGGCATGGTCGATCCGGCCGGAATAGGCGGGCAGGAACCCGCCGCCGTGCGCGGCGAGCAGCTTCAGGGTGGGATGGCGCTCCAGCACGCCATCGAGGATCAGGTAGTGCAGCGCGATGGTGGTTTCGAGCGGGTTGCCGAGGACGTTGTTGAGATAGAAACGGCCGAGCCGCTCGGGCTGCGTGAAACCGCCCGGATGGATCATCACGAC
>JBDTFI010000495.1:0-7851 GCA_039938035.1 Acetobacteraceae bacterium
GCCGTCGGCGAGGATCGCATCGATCGCGCGGACGTTGTCGGCCATCAGCCCGTAGCGGATCGATTTCGACCCGCAGGAATTGTTGCCCGCCATGCCGCCGATGGTGGCGCGCGCGTGCGTCGAGGGATCGACCGGGAAGAACAGCCCGTGCGGGCGCAGCGCGGCGTTCAATTGCGCCAGTACGATGCCGGGCTCGACGAGCGCCGTGCGCGCCTCGGGGTCGATGGCCAGCACCCGGCGAAGGTGCTTGCTGTAATCGAGAACAATGGCGCGGTTGACCGTCTGGCCGCACTGGCTGGTGCCGCCGCCGCGCGCGAGGACCGGCACACCGACCTCCCGCGCGATCGCCAGCGTCGCCGTCACATCCTCGATCGTGGCGGGCACGACCACGCCGACCGGCTCGACCTGGTAGATGGAGGCATCGGTGGCATAGCGGCCGCGGCTCGCGGCATCGAACAGCACCTCGCCCCGCACGTCGTGCGCGAGGCGGGAGGCCAGGGAGGGAGCCGATCGGGACGCGCCCGGCTTGATGGCGGTGCTTGGCACGAGATCCTCGCGAACGGCGATGCGAAGCCTCGCTAGCAGACTGATCTTCTCCCGTCAGCCCCGCATCTGTCCCGGCTCCGTGCCCGGCGGGACGGCCTAGATGACAGATGACAGAGTGGAACGTGACGAATTAACATACAACTGACGATAGAATTTCACCCGTATTCGCTCAACTGATTAATGACCAAGAGGTAAACAGATCGCGAGGCGCAGATGCGCGGGTTCGATAGTCTGGTGCTCGTATCGGTCGCCGCCGCCGCAGTAATCCAGGTCACCTCCCTGGCGATCCAGGTCCCCGCCTCCGAGGTCGTGGTGCCGGCGGCCGAGCAGACCGCCTGCTGTCGGTACCAAGCCTCGTCGACGGGGGAACCGTCCTGGTCCATCCCCTTCACGCTGCGGTTTCATCCGACGGATGGGGAGAACCTGCAATCTCTCGGCCTCGGGCCAGACCGGGAACTCGACGGGAACGGGATGTGGGACCTCGGGCCGACCACGCCGCCCCGCTTGGCGTCGGATCAACCGCCCCCGTGGAACTTCGCCTGGGCGTTCCTGACAATCCATGATGACCTGGACGAGCAGGACTCGGCCGCCTTCCAGGACAGCCCGAGTTCGATGTTGGATGGCTCCGGCGGCCAGCCCAATGCCAGCGTGCCGGCGAAGGGTGGGGCGCCCCGCGTGGAACCGCTCCATCAGGTCAATTTCGCCGCCGGGCTTGCCCCGCCGCCACCGGAAGTCGTCCAGAGCCCGCTGATCGAGAGCTTCGTGTCGTCGCCGAATCTGTCGCCCTCGCTCGATCCGCCGGCGGGTCCCGGGTCGGACCCGCCAGGTTCTCCGATCCCGGGCGGATCGCCGAACGGCGACGGCTCCTCGGGTGTCCCGGAGCCGGCTTCGATCGGGCTGTTGGCGATGGCCCTGGCCGGGCTCGCCGCGGCGCGCGGCATGCGCTTGCCATCGCGCCAGAGAGGGTATTGTCGAGGGTGACTGGCGGTCGCGCCGCCAACGCGCGAATATCCGGACCTGACGAGTAGCTTGGCGTCCCGCCGGGCGGCGCGGTCTCGGAGCGAACACGGCCCAATGTCTCAGACGCATGACCGCGGAACCTATCACGCCGGGCGGCATTTCCTACAGATTCCGGGCCCGACGAACGTGCCCGACCGGGTACTGCGCGCGATCGAACAGCCCACGATGGACCATCGCGGGCCGGCTTTCGGGCGATTCGGGCTGACCCTGCTGAGCAACCTTCGGGCGGTCTTTCAGACGCAAGGTCCGGTGGTGATCTACCCCGCCTCCGGAACCGGTGCGTGGGAGGCGGCGTTGACCAACACCCTCTCGCCCGGCGAGACCGTGCTGATGTGCCGCACCGGCTGGTTCGCGACGCTGTGGCGCGAGATGGCGGAGCGGCTGGGGCTCGATCCGCAAATCATCGAGACCGACTGGCGCCGCGGCGCCGACGTCGAGGCGATCGGCGAGGCGCTGACGAAGGACACGAGCCATCGGATCAAGGCGGTGTGCGTGGTCCACAACGAGACCTCCACCGGCTGCACGAGCCGCATCGACGGAGTGCGTGCCACCATCGACGCGGCGAAGCACCCGGCGTTGCTGATGGTCGATACGATCTCCTCGCTTGCCTCGATGGACTACCGCCACGACGAATGGGGCGTCGATGTCACCGTCGCCGGATCGCAGAAGGGGCTGATGCTGCCGCCCGGCCTGTCGTTCAACGCGGTCAGCGCCAAGGCGTTGGCGGCGGCAGAGACGGCGCGGCTGCCGCGCAGCTACTGGGACTGGCGCCCGATGCTGGCGGCGAACGAGACCGGGTACTTCCCGTACACTCCCGGCACCAACCTGCTCTACGGTCTGAACGAGGCGATCGCGATGCTGCGGGAGGAGGGGCTGGAGAACGTGTTCGCCCGCCACGACCGCCATGCCGAGGCGACGCGCCGCGCGGTCCGCGCGTGGGGCCTCGAGATCCAATGCGCCGAGCCGCGCCACTACTCGTCGTCGCTGACGGCGGTGCGTGTGCCGGAGGGCCATAGCGCGGACGACCTGCGGGCGGTGATCCTGGAGAAGTTCAACATGAGCCTCGGCAACGGCCTCGGCATCCTGAAGGACCGCGTCTTCCGCATCGGCCATCTCGGCGATTTCGGCGATTTGCAGCTGATTGGCACTTTGGGCGGGGTGGAGATGGGCCTGCGCGCGGCGGGGGTGCCGCACAAGGCGGGCGGGACGCAGGCGGCGATGGATTATCTGGCCGGAAATGCCTGACATATCAAAGGAAGCACGCGCATGATCGAAGTCTGGACCTGGCCCACCCCGAACGGCCACAAGGTGCATATCGCGCTGGAGGAGCTTGGCCTCCCCTACGAGGTGGTCGCGATCAACATCGGCCAGGGCGAGCAGTTCAAGCCGGACTTCCTCGCCATCACGCCCAACCACCGTATCCCCGCGATCGTCGACTCCGACGGTCCGGGCGGTAAGAAACTGACGTTGTTCGAATCCGGCGCCATTCTGATCTATTTGTCGGAAAAGACCGGCGGCAAGCTGATCCCGGCCGATCCCGCCGGGCGCTATGCCTGTTTGCAATGGATCATGTTCCAGATGGGCGGGGTCGGGCCGATGTTCGGCCAGTACAACCATTTCGCCGCCTACGCGGCCGAGAAGATCCCCTATGCGATCGAACGCTACGCCAACGAGGTGAAGCGCCTCCATCGCGTGCTCGATAAGCGGTTGGGCGAGGCGGCCTATCTTGCCGGCGACGCCTACAGCATGGCCGACATTTGCACCTTCCCCTGGATTCGCAACCCCGACCGGCGCGGCATCGACCTCGCCGACTACCCAAACGTCCGACGCTGGCACGATGCCATCGCCGCCCGCCCGGCGGTGAAGCGCGCGGTGCAGGTGCTGGCGGAGAGCCAGCGGCGCGGAGCGATGACCGAGCAGGAGAAGGAGAACCTGTTCGGCGCGCGCCAGTTCACCGCGCGCTGAGCGCGGGGCGGCGTCCGAGGCGGGTCGGCGCGCCGTTCACCAGCCAGCAGCCCAGCGAGGCGACGATCAGCCCAAGGATCGCGAGCACGCTCAGCCGCTCACCGAGGAACATCCAGACGAGGACCGCCGTCGTGCCGGGCACGAGATAGAAATTCGCCGTGGTGACGGCCACGCTGCCACGCGCCAGCATGTAGTAGTAGAGCGCCATCCCCCCGAGCGAGACCGCGAGCGTGTTCCAGGCGGTCGCGGCGATGGCGGCGTCGGTCCAGTTGGAGCGCGTGGTCTCCAGGGCCGCCGCGCACAGCGCGCTGACGGCACCGGCGCTCAGGAACTGCACGGTGCCGCCCGCGAGCAGCGGGATGCCGCGGCAGAAGCGGCCGAAATAGAGCGTGCCGGCGACCAGGCACACGACGCCCACGAAGGCGAGGATCAGCCCTTCCAATTGCGTCGCGCCGGTGAACGCGGCGAGTCCGACCACCAGCCCGACGCCAGCCATGCCCAGCACGAGACCGAGCCATTGGGCGCGGCGCAACTGCTCGTGCAGGAGCAGCACGCCGAGTGCCGCCGTCAGCAACGGCGTGAGCGACTGCACCAGGGCGATATGCGCGGCGGGAACCAGCAACAGGCCGACATGGGGGGCCAACAGGCCGCCGGCGTTGATCAGGACGCCCGCCACCACGCAGTGCATCCATCGCCGGCGTCCGAGCGGACGCCAGGACCGACCCGAAGCGAGCATCATGGCGAGGAGGACGAATCCGCAGGCCGACAGCCGGACCGCAACGAACAGCAGCGGCGACAAATCCCGCAGGCCCGTCTTCGCGGCGACGAAGGACGAACTCCAGAGCAGGACAAAGCCGAAGGGGGCTAACCGGGCCAGCATGGGGAGCCGTGGTGAGCCCTGGTGCCAGCCGATTACTTGATCTTGGCTTCCCGGAAAACGACGTGTTTGCGCGCCCGCGGGTCGTACTTCTTCAGTTCCAGCTTGTTCGTCTGGGCGCGCGCGTTCTTCTTGGTCACGTAGAAATACCCGGTGTCCGCAGTGGACACGAGCTTGATCTGCACGGTGTTGTTCTTCGCCATTGGGCTATCCCTCGGAAGGGGGGAAAATGCGCAGGACCGGCGCTGCGGTCAAGGGCGCGATCGGCTCGTGCCCCCACCCTGGCGCCTCTCCCACCAGCCCTGGATCGCCTTGATCGCCCGGATCGTGGGTCGACGGACCACCGGGAAATCCTCCGCCAGCAACAAGGCACCCATCGGGACCATCCAGAATCCGAGGATCGGCAGGAAGCCGAAGCAGCCGAAGACGACCAGCAACCCGCCGAGCGGGATGCGGAGCCATTTGCTGCTCGGCTTCAGCAACCAGTACACCGCGCGGCGCAGCCATCCGGGCAGACGGCTTGCCAGCGTCTCCAGATGCTCGCGATATTCGGCGTTCGTGGCGGCGAGCCTGTGTCGGTTCCGCGGATTTTCCTGACGACGCATCGCGTAATGCTCCTCCTGGTTGTCGGAATCGGGTGCCCGTGGAGGAAGATCACGCGACGAGATCGCCCAGCGACGGATCGACCACAGCCCTCGGGGGGGTGATCCGACATCGCGGAGTTGGCGGCATCACGCCGCGTCTCCGCCAGAGGGGCCCGGATCGTCTTAGGGCGTGATATGGCCGTGCGCCGAAACGCCTTCAACGATTGACAAACACCAAATCGTATCAAGAGCGGTTCTCTATGCGTTCGCCCGGTCCAGCTCCGCCTCGGTGATCCCGAGCTGTCCTGCAGCCTCGCGGATCTGTCCCCACGTCATGTCATCCACCGGGATGCCGTTCGCCTGCCGCTCGCGCGCGCTGCGGCGCTCAGGGTCGCCGGGCAGCAGGATCGCATCGAACCCCGGCGCGGGGCGCGACGAACGGATATGCGCCGACGTCGCCGCGACCGCTTCGGCGACCGCGCCGGGGGCGTTCAGGCGCGACAGATCGGTGATGACGGCGAACAGGCTGTTCAGGATGCCGCCCTCATAGGATTCGCCCGCCCGCTTCCCGCCGGCGACGGCGCCGGCCATGATCTCGCACATGATGGCGAGGCCGGAGCCCTTGTGGCGCCCGAACGTCAGCAGCGCGCCGGTCTTGTTGTCGATGAACCCGCGTGGGTCGTTGGTCGGCCGTCCCTGCGGATCGATCAGCGACTCGGCAGGCACCGCCGCGCCCTTGTTGCGCGCGATCCGCGCCTTGCCGGCGGCGATCGTGGTGGTCGCCATGTCGAGCACGACCGGCTCGCCGTTCGGCCCCGGGACGGCGGTCACGAACGGGTTGGTGCCGAGGCGTGCCTCGCCGGCGCCGAACGGCGCGGCGATGTCGTGATGGTCGGCGACGTTCACGTACCCGATGAACGCCATGCCCTCTCGCGTCGCTTGCTCCCCATAGGTGCCGACGCGGCCGATATGGGCGCTGTTGCGCAACCCCAGGACGCAGGCGCCGACCTCGCGCGCCCGCGCGATCGCGCGACGCACCGCCTCGGCGGCCATGTGCTGGCCGAACCCGCGCCGCGCATCCAGCACCAGCAGTGCGCCGAAATCGATCACCGTCTCCAGCGTCTGATTGGGCACCAGAAGGTGATCCTGGAGCAGGCGGACATAGGCGGGCAGCATCCCGACGCCGTGGCTGTCATGGCCGGCCAGATTGGCGCGGATCAGATGATCGGCGACCTCCGCCGTCTCGGCCTCGTCGCTGCCCATGCGGCGGACGATCAGGCTGGTGATCGCGTGGAGCTTCTCGGGTGTGAAAATCGGCATGGCCCGCCTCTGTGGGTGAAAATCGTCGGTCTTGGCGGGCCAGGTGGCTGGCTGGCGAGCACGCTCCCGATAGAACTGCACCCGCTCGGTCGTCAGGTCCAGGCGCGCGGTGCGCCATCCGGCGCCCATCCAGGCCCCCTTATGGGGCAGGTGTTCCCCGGTGTTGGACCACCAGGCCTGATAGTGCCGCGCGCTCTCAGGGAGGCGGAAATCGAGAACCCGCTCGACTTCGGCGAACGAGGTTTCCCACACATCGCCGGAGGCGGCTTCGAGGTGGCGCCGCAAAGGATCGTACTTACTCACGCGATCGACTCGTGTCCCGTCAGGCGAAGGACAACATGCCACCTTGCCGCCGCCACGCGAAGCCGACCCATACCCGTCCAAATAATGTCATTGTTGTTATTCTGGCCGTCTGATAGATTCTCAATTCACACTGTTTCCGAGGGCCCGACCATGCGACGCCGGCTTGTCCAGACCTCCGCCATCGTATCCCTGGCTGCCCTGTTGGCAGCGCCGGCCGGGGCGGCCATCATCAGCTTATCACCGGACCCGCTGGATTTCGGCGACGTTCTCGTGGGCACGACGGGGACGCAGACGCTGACCGTGACCGACACGGCCGGCGGCCGGAACCAACCGGTCACCGGGAATTTCGGCACGTCGCCGCGCCTGGGCGGCGGCGGCGGATCCTTCACCCTCGCTGCCCCGGGCTCGACTGCCAGTGCCGACTTCACGTGGTCGCCGACGAAGCAGGGCGCGACGTTGGGCGGGACGGTCGGCGCGAACGGCGTCGCCAATAATGGGAACACGAGCAACCCGAAGGTTGATCTCGCGGGCCTCGCGGTGGCACCGATCGAAAGTCTTGGCGTTACCGGCGCGGGCGATGTCCGGATCGGCACGAGTGGCACAAGCTCGGTCACGGTGGATAATACCGGCAACGGCAACCTCTCCGGTGCCGGGCCGGTCAGCAATCTGAACGGCAGCGCAGGCAGTGTCTCGACCGCCCGTTTCGCCGGACCCGGCGCGAGCTTCAGCCTGCCCGACGGCACCGGCACAACCATCGGCTATACCTATACGCCGAAGGCCCACACCACGAACACGGCGAAGGTCACCGTAGACGTCTCGAACGGCAGCGCCAACGGCAAGAACCAACCCGACAGCACCACACTGAAGCTGAGCGGCACCGGCGTCGGGCCGGTCTTTGCCAGCAGCGCGTACGCGCCCGGTTCGACCATCGACATCGGGACGTTTGCTCCGGGCGCCGGCGGCTTCGTCACGCTGACGATCGCCAACATCAGCGCCGACCCCGGCCTCGCGGACCTGACCGACCTGACGTTGCTTCGCGACAGAATCCGTGGGGCGGACCGCGCCGACTTCGCCGTCACCGGGTTTTCCAGGGGAGACGTGCTGGGGGAAGGCGACAGTCTGGTCCTCCAGCTGGACTTCCTCGGCGCCCCCACCGACGGATTCTACACCGCGAATTTGCGGTTCGTCACCGACGAGGACGCCGCGCTCGGCTCGAAAGGTGACGTGTTCACGTAC
>JBDTFI010000496.1:0-2592 GCA_039938035.1 Acetobacteraceae bacterium
TCGCCACTTTCGCGCATGGCTGCGTCGGGATCGTCATCGAGGAGATAGAGGAACGGCGTGATCACCGAGCGGAGGTTGGTCACCAGGAAGAGATCGCCGCGCTGGATTGCATCGGTCAGCATCTCGGCGGTGCGCTGCCGCAGTAGCTGGCATTTGGCCTGATGCCATAGCGACCAGGCGATCTCGGTGCGCGCCAGAGCGATCTCCCACCAGGCGCCGCTGCACCGGCTGAGGAAGGCCGCCTCAGCGGCATCGCCAAGGGGCACCACGTCCTCGAATCGTGCCTGGTTGAGCGCAATGAGCTCCTTCATCAGCAGCACCACGGCTTGGGCATGCGGATCTCCGATGCGCGTGGCCAGCGCGTCGGCTTTGTCCATCAGTTCTCGTGCACGCCGGGCGCTCTTGGTGCCGTCCACACTCGTCATGAACGCTTCGAAGGCGAGCGCACGGGCGACGCGGTATGGCTCGCCAGCTTTGAGCGCGAGCAGCAGGCCCTCGGTCTGCAACGATGCGACGCCGAGCGCATCGGGCAGCGAGAGACCTGCAGCGACCGACCAGAGCAGATCGATGCGGCGAAGTGCTGCAGCGGGCACGGCCGATTCCGGGCGCTCGACGTAGCCGACGCCACGCAACCGGAGTCGGGCGCGGCGGGTCAGCAGCGATGTCAGGATCCGCACCGGACTCGACGGTAGCGTGAGGCCGGCACCGGCGAGCAGTCGCCGGAAGATGACGCGGCCCTCGCGAATGCGTCCGCTGAAGCAGTAATGCGCGGCGGCCAGTCGCTCCAGCTCGAAGTGCTCCGCGAGGGGTGCGGTCGTGACGGCGGCCTCATACGCTTGCGCGGCCTCATTGCCTCGCCCGGCATTGGCCAGTGCGTGGCCGAGTTCCCGCTGCAGTGCGGTGTGTTCAGCCGCGTCGAGCGTGCGGCCTTGCAATGCCTGCCGATAGAGCGTGGCGGCTCGATCGAACGCCAACGCTGCCGCCGCCGCGTGCGCGGCGCGCGCGTAGTACTCGCCGGCTCGGGAGGGATCTCCGGCGCCGAGGAAATGTCCGGCGATCGTCTCCGCGTCGATGTTCCCGGCGGCTTCGAAGGTCCGGGCGAGGGACGCGTGATACCGGGACGCGACATCCGGGGGGAGACGCGTTGCCACACTCTCGCGCACGCGGTCGTGATAGCTCTCGACGTAGTCGTCGAGATGACTGCCGGTGCCACGGATCAAGTGCCCGGCCCTGAGCTGGGCCAGCGCATTCTGCACGTCGGCGCTGTCGGAGGCGATCTCGAAGAGGTGTCGCAACGCGACGGGCTGGGCGGCAACGGCGATGACGCCGAGCAGCTCGCGCGCCGAGAGTGGCAGCCGCTGCACCCGCGCCCAGAGCACTTCGTCGAGTTCGACCGGTGACCCACCACCTCGGACATCGGGCCCTGCCGAAAGGTCGAGATGGCGACTCAGCTCATAGATGAAGTAGGGGTTGCCGCCCGACTCCCGCGCGACGCGCGACGTGTTGGCAAATCCGGCGACGGACGCTGGCTTGAGCAGGCGCCGGGCGAGTTCTTCGCTCTCCGGTTGGCTCAGCGGCGTGAGCGGTACATCGAGCCGGCGCTGCGACGGTTCGGTACCGCCTTTGGTCCGGTGCAGGGCAGCAAGGCAAGCGCTCCGTTCGACATACTCACTGCGGTAGGCGAGCATCAACATCAGCCGAGGTGGATCGGGCGGGGCGAGCAAGTCGCCGAGCACCACCGCGCTGTCGAGGTCGCCCCATTGCAGGTCGTCGATGGCAAGCACCAGGTCACGGCGCTGCCCCATGCGAGTGAGCAACTCTCTCAAGGCGCTCACGGCGGCGCGGCGCAGTTCCCGCGGATCCGATCCGCGCACGCCGCTGGTCGGGGCCTGCGCGATCGCCGCGACTCGCTGCAATACCGGAAAGACTCGCGCCAGAACGGCGGCCTGCACCGGGATCAGTTGGGAAACTTCCTCGGCGTCGAGCGACTGCAGGTGATCGGTGAGCGCGTCGACCAGTGAATCGAGCGCCTTGTACGGCACCGATTCCTGTTCGTAGCAGCGGCCCCGCAGGATCACGGGCTCGCCGTCGCCATCCAGCGTGGCGAGAAAGCGGTCCACCACCGCAGTCTTGCCGGTTCCCGACGGCCCATGGACGTGTGTCGTCACCGTCGCGCCACCCTGCACCGAGGCGAAGGCCTCCCGCAGCAACGCCAGATGACGTTCCCGCCCGACCAGTTCGTCGCCGGCATCCTCGGACTTGGCCGCCGGCGCCTCGGCGCCTCGCGGCGCCCGCGCGCCGAGGCGCGTCAGGATCTCCGCGCCGCTCGGCCGCTCGGCGGGATCGCGACGCAACAGGTCGCGGCACAACGTGTCGAAGTCCTCAGCGACCGCTGCCTTGAGCAGTGATGGCGCGGGAGCCTCTCCGCTCAGCTTTTCGCGCAGCACGTCGGAAGGCTTGCCGCTAAACGGGCGCGATCCGGTCAGCGCCTCGAACAACATCACGCCCACGGAATACCAATCGCACGCGGCGGTGAGCGGCGCGCCGCCCCACTGCTCCGGGGCCATGTAGGGGGCGGTGCCTGCCAGTTCG
>JBDTFI010000497.1:0-2951 GCA_039938035.1 Acetobacteraceae bacterium
GTCGCCCGCCTCGTGCTCTGGCTCGCCGCCGAGGACAGCCGGATGTGCTCGGGCCATCTGTGGTACTGCGACGGGGGACGATAGAAATGACCATGTGGGAACCGAGCCAGCGCTACCCTGATCCGGCGGTTCGCGTGCTGCACGCGGATTTCAACAAATACCGTTTGCCGCTCGCCGGCGTCGAGCGGCTGTTCACCGGCTGCCGCTGGTCCGAGGGGCCGGTGTATTTCGGCGACGCGCGTTGCGTGCTGTGGTCCGACATCCCGAATGACCGCATCCTGCGCTGGGACGAGGACACCGGCGCGGTCAGCCCGTACCGCAAGCCGTCGAACAACGCCAACGGCAACACCCGCGATCGCGAAGGCCGCCTCGTCACCTGCGAACATCGCGGCCGGCGCGTGATCCGCACCGAATATGACGGCGCGTTGACCGTGCTGATGGACGGCCACGAAGGCAAGCGCCTGAACTCGCCCAACGACGTGGTCGTGGCGTCCGATGGCGCGGTGTGGTTCACCGACCCGCCGTTCGGGCTGCTCGGCTACTACGAAGGCGAGAAGGTGGAGTCCGAACTGCCGGGGGCGGTGTGGCGCGTCGATCCACGCAGCGGGCAGAAGCGGATGATCACCGACGAGATCGCCGGGCCGAACGGCCTTGCCTTCTCGCCGGACGGACGCACGCTGTATGTCGTGGCGTCACGCGAAAGCCCGCGCAAGATCGTCGCGTTCGACGTGCTCGACGGCGCGCGCATCGCCAACCGCCGCACCTTCATCGACGCCGGTGCCGGCTCGCCCGATGGGTTCCGCGTCGATATCGACGGCAATCTGTGGTGCGGCTGGGGAATGGGCGACGCGGAACTGGACGGGGTGCGCGTGTTCAACCACGCCGGCGAGCCGATCGGCCATATTGGGCTGCCCGAACGCTGCGCGAATTTGTGCTTCGGCGGGCGCTGGCGCAACCGGCTGTTCATGGCGGCCAGCCACGGGCTTTACGCGCTGTATGTGAACACGCAGGGCGCCGTGGGAGGATAGCTCAGCGCCGTCATTGCGAGCCGAAGGCGAAGCAATGACGGAGGGCTACGGCTTCAGATATCCGTAGTGCTGCTCTTCCAATTCGATGATTCGCACCGCACCCGACGGGATCACCCGGGCTTGCGGCATCACTTCCAGCTTGCGGCCGAGCGCCTTCTCGCTATTGGCTAGCGAAATCGCGCACGCATCGAAGACGATGGCGGGATAGCGCGTGTGCAGCTCCGCCACCTCGGCGGCGACCGGCGACATGTCCTTGACGAACATCGTCACGCCGCGGCCGTTGGCGACGATCTCGATGTCGGCGGAGCTGTTATGCGCGCGATAGTAATCCATGACGTTGCCGGCGTTGTGCAGCGCCTCGGTCATGATCTCCTTCGTCGGGTCGTTCACGTGGATCACGAGGCGGTGCGTTTGGGTGTCGGCGCGGGTGATCCCCGGCGCCAGGAGCAGGGCGGTGAGCACGGCGAAGCGAAGTGCCAATCGCATGGTGGTTCTTCCCCAAGGTTCGCGCCACAACGGGCGTCGTACGCTGCCACGAAATAGGCACCTCTCCGGCTCAATTCGGCCGGACGCGACGACTTCATGGTCGTAAGCAGAATAGCACGAGGGATTCGAAAGATGCGGATGCTCGTTTTGTCAATTGTCAGCCTAGGCGGACTGGCGCTTGCTGCCGCGATGCCTGTCGCCGCCGCGCCCGTCGCACCCATGCCGGCCGGCATTCACGTAGGCGCGGCGGGAGCGGTGCACACCGTCGATTATTATTATCATCACCACCACTACCACCATCGCGATTGGGATCGCCGCCACAACCGGTGGCACTACTACTGAGCCGCCGCCATGCGTAACGGACCCGTCGGAGCCTACCGGCGGGCCGCCCCGAGCGCGAAGCTGAACAGCCGCTCGCGACCCAGCAGGAAGACCCGCCCGCCGCGCGGAAACAGTCGCGCGATGGCGGGGTCGGCAACGTCGAGGCCGCCCGTGTAGGCGCCGAAAGCGGGCATCACCAGGCGGCGTGCGTCGGCGACAAAGCACGGACGGCTGACCGTCGTGGCGCGCGCCGGCATCGCGACCTTCGGGTGGAAATGCCCGCTGACTTCGCCCGGGTCGGCGTGCGGCTCCGCCTGGTGGCGAAACAGCAGTGCACCGGCCTCGAACGTCGCGACCGAATCGCCGCCGAGTCCTTCGGGCGGCGTCGGGTCGTGGTTGCCGCGCACCCAGATGAGTCGCAACCCGGCGGCGATCATGCTGATCCGCGCGGCCTCCGTCGCCGGCAGGCGGCCGGCGCCCTCGGAATCGTGAAAGGAGTCGCCCAGCGCCACCACGACGCGCGGACGCCAGTGGCGCAGCAGGACGATCAGCCGATCGATCGTCGCGCGCGTGTCCCACGGCGGCAGCAGCATCCCGCGCCGGGCGAAGAACGAGCCCTTCTCCAAGTGCAGGTCGGAGACGACGAGCATCTCCCGCGCCGGCCAGTAGAGCGCGCCCGCAGGGTCGAGCATCAGGCGCTCCCCGGCGAGATGAAACGGGGCGGCGTTCATGCGCGCCGATCGAACAGGTCACGCTGCGTGCGCGCGACGTTGCGCCGGTGGATCGCGGGAACCTGCCGGGTCGGGGGCGGCGGCTCGGCCTCGCCCAACGCCTCGGCGACGATCGCCTCGGCCTCGGCCAGCAACGCGTCCTCGTCAGCATCGGAGCGTACGCTCTCCCGCCCGATCTCCAACAGCACCGGGATGGCGAGCGGGGAGACGCGCGAGAGCGCCATATGCACGATCCGCCCACGTACGCGCGCCAGCATTCCGGCGACGCGGGCCAAGTCGATCATGCCGGAGGCGGCGTCGGCGCGCGTCGCGCGCAGCAACACGTGATCGGGCTGATGGCGGCGCAGCACGTCGTAGATGAGATCGCTGCTCACCGTCACCTGCC
>JBDTFI010000498.1:0-4819 GCA_039938035.1 Acetobacteraceae bacterium
CGGCGCGGGGATGGAAGGCCGGGACGGGGAAACGGCGCTCGACCAAACCGAGAAGCACCGTCACGATGGGCGTGGCGGAGAACCAGGACTCTACTTCTGACCGGAGGGAAGTTGGGGCTCAGGTCAGTCGACCTACCGAACGATCCGAACTATTACTACCAGAGCGATCTCGCCGACCATGCCATTTCCTGGATCCGCGCGCAGAAGACCTTTACGCCCGACAAGCCGTTCTTCATCTACTACGCTGCGCCAGGCAACCACGCGCCAAGTCAGGTACCGAGCGAGTGGCGCGACAAATATAACGGCAAATTTGACCAGGGTTGGGACAGGTACCGCGAGGAAATCCTGGCGCGACAGAAGGCGCTCGGCATCGTCCCGCCCAATACCCGGCTTACGTCCAAGCCCACGGAGAACGAGATGCCGGATTGGGACAAGCTGCGCGACAAGGAAAAGAAAGTGTTCGTGCGGCAACAGGAGATATTCGCGGCCTATGCCGAGGTAACAGATCACGAAATCGGCCGTGTGGTTCAGGCAATCGAAGACATGGGGGCGATGGACAATACGTTGATCGTGTATATAACCGGAGACAATGGATCCAGCGGCAATGGCGGCCGCAACGGTCGGTTCAACTCCGTCAGCTCCTATAACGGAGTGCCGGAAACGATAGACTACCAGTTCGAGCACCTTGCTGACTTCGGCGGCCCGCACTCCGACATGACACCTCCACTGGGCTGGGCGATCGCCGACAATACGCCGTTCGCTTATTGCCAGTTCGCGACAGCTTACGGCGGCACCACCAATGGCGTGGTCATTCATTGGCCGAAGGCGATCAAAGCGAGCGGCGAGATACGTCCCCAGTACCATCACCTTATCGATATCGCTCCGACGGTTCTGGAGGCAGCCGGCTTGCCGCAACCGAAGGTCGTCAATAGCACGCCGCAGAAGCCGATCGAAGGCGTGAGCATGGCGTACACCTTCAAGGACACTCAGGCTAGGTCGCCTCACACCGTGCAATATGCCGAGTTCGGTGGAAACCGCGGCATTTACAAGGACGGCTGGTATGCGCTGACCCTGCACAGGGCCCCGTGGGAGTCTCAGCCGCGAACCACCTTCGACCAAGACAAGTGGGAACTCTACAACACGACGGAGGATTTCAGTTGCGCTGTCGATGTCGCTGCCAAATACCCTGACAAGCTGAAGGAAATGCAGGCCGCCTTTCTGACCGAGGCGGTGAAATACAATGTGCTGCCGCTCGACGATCGCACGTATGAACGCTTCAACTCGGCGATTGCCGGGCGTCCGGAACTGCTTGCGGGCCGCACGTCGCTAACTGTTTATCCTGGCATGGTTGGGATGAAGGAGAACGCCTTCATCAACACAAAGAACCGTTCCCACTCGATTACTGCCGAGTTGATCGCACCGGCGGGGGATATTGCGGGTGTGGTTCTCGCTCAGGGCGGTCTCCACTCCGGCTGGAGTCTCTATGTCAAGGACGGCCAGCCCAAGTTTGCTTACAATTACCTTGGCGCCGTTACAACCATCGTCTCGGATGAGCATCTGCCCACCGGCCCGGTCACCCTCGGGTATGATTTTGCCTATGACGGCGGCAAGCCAGGCTCGGGCGGCACGGCCACACTCTCCATCAGCGGAAGGAAGGTCGCCAGCGGCCGCATCGAGCGCACGATCCCCTTCATCTTCGGCGCCGAGACGGCGGATGTCAGCGTGGACCTCTACACGCCGGTGACGTCGGACTACAAGAAGGGCGATAACAGGTTCACCGGGACAATAAAGAAGGTGAAAATAGACCTGGATAAAATGATCCCGGCGGACGAAGCCGCCGCGGAAAGAGCCGCGGAAGTGAGGGACGAAGTCGACGCGGATCAGGACTGAGCCGCTTGAATTGCCTAGATGGTGTGCTTGCAAGCCGAACCAGGTGTCCTCTTGTGCCGAATGTAGCCTCTAGCCTCCTTCGCGCGTGTAAAGCCACTTCTTCACGAGCGTCTCCACGCTGTCGGTGAAGTCCGCGCGTGGCCCCTCGGCGAACACCGTCCCGGTCCGCAGCACATACACGTGATCGGCGATATCCAGCGCGCCCTTGATGTTCTGGTCGACCAGCAGCACCGCCTTGCCGGCGCGCGCCAGTTCGGCGATCAGCGCGTAGATGCGCGCCGCGATCCGTGGCTCGATGCTGGCGGTCGGCTCGTCGATCAGGAACACCGAGGGATCGTTCAGCAGCGCGCGGGCGATCTCCAGCTGGCGCTGCTGGCCGCCTGATAACGTGCCGGCGCGCTGGCTGCGCTTCTCGGCGAGGATAGGGAAGCGCGCATAGGCCGCCTCGATCGCCGCGTGGACGCGGGCGCGGTCGTGGCGAAACAGCCAGGTGCCGAGGCGAAGGTTCACGTCGACGCTGAGATACGGGAACACGCTCGGGCGCTGCGGCAGATAGACGATGCCGTGCGCGCCCATCCGGTGCGGCGGCACGGCAAGCCGCTCGCCGGCGGCGAACACCTCCCCGCGCACCGGCGCGAGGAACCCGAACAGCACCTTCAGCAGCGTGGATTTGCCGGTCCCGTTGGGACCCAGCACGCAGCGCACCTGCCCGGCCAGCACATCGACCGAGACGCCGTGCAGGATATCGATCCCCGGCAGATATCCGGCGACCAGATCGCGGGCGGAAAGGGCAGGGCTCATGCGTCGCCCGTGTAGGCATGGACGACGGCGGGGTCCTCGCGCACCGCCGCCACCGTGCCGTCGGCGATCTTCGCCCCGCGCGACATCACCACCAGCCGGCTCACCAGCCGCTGGATCGCCTCCAGATCATGATCGACCACGACGAACGTGCGGCCTTCGGCGTGCAGTGCCCGCACCATCACGATGATCTCGTCGCGCAGCACCGGGTTCACGCCGGCGAACGGCTCGTCGAGGAACAGGATCGCCGGCTCCAGCATCAGCGCGCGCCCCAGTTCCAGCAGCTTCTGCTGCCCGCCCGACAGGCTGCGCGCCGGCTGCCCGGCGAGCCCCGCGAGGTTCAGGAACTCCAGATGCCGCCACGCCGCGCCGGTGGCCGTCGCGCGCGCCGAACCGGGACGCGCGAGGCCCGGCACCAGCATGTTCTCCATCACGCTCATACGCCCGAAGAGTTGGGTGATCTGAAACGTGCGCCCGACGCCGCGCGTGGCGAACCGATCCGCCGCCATCCCATTGGCGCGATGGCCGCGCAGACGCACCTGCCCGGCCGACGGCGCCAGATGGCCGGTCAGCATGTTGATCGTGGTAGTCTTGCCCGATCCGTTGGGGCCGATCAGCCCGACCAGCTCGCCCGCCTCGACGCGGAAATCGAGCGCGTTCACCGCGACGATGCCGCCGAAGCGCCGGCTCAACCCCGCCGCCTCGATCAGCGCGGTCATCGCACCGCCAGGCGGGCGGGAAGCGCCCGGCGAAGCTGCTCCCAGCCCAGCGCCAGCAGCCCGTTGCGGGCGAAGCGCATGGTTAGCAGCAGCAACACGCCGAACAGCACCAGACGCCATTGCCCGTAGGCGCGCAGCGCCTCGACCAGCGCCTCCACCGCGAAGGCGCCCAGCACGGCGGCGGGCAGGCTCTCGGAGCCGCCGATCACCGCCATCGCGACGATCAGCCCCATCTGATCGACCGAGCCGATGTCGGGCGTCAGCATCCCGATGTAGTGGGCGTAGAAAGCGCCGGCGAGACCGGCGAAGCTGCTGGCGATCGCGAACACCAGGACGCGGAAGCGCACTACCCGCACGCCCGATGCCGCCGCCGCCTGCTCGTTCTCTCGGATCGCCCGGAAGAACAGTCCCCAGCGGGACCGGACCATTAGCCCCATCACACCCAGCGAGAAGGCCAGCAGCGCCAGGGCCACGAAATAGTAGGGAATGTCGGAGCGGCCGTGAAACAGCGTCTCCGCCTGCAATCCCCCCGACCCGCCAGTGACCTCGTTCTCGGTCGTGATCACGATCCGCAGCACCTCGGAGAAGGCGAGGGTGAAGATGGCGAGATACGGCCCGCGTATCCGCAGGCAGATGCCGCCGATGCCGGCGCCCACCGCCAGACAGACGGCGACCGCGGCGAGCGCGGCCAGCGGGATCGGCCATCCCGCATCCTGCACCAGCAGCGCCGAGGTGTAGGCGCCGAGTACGACGAACGCCATGTGACCGAACGAGAACTGCCCGGCATAGCCCACGAGCAACGTCCAACTCGCGGTCACGATGGCATAGAAGATCGCCAGGATGCCCACCGTCAGCCAGTACGGATCGACCAGCAGCGGGTACGCCAGCGCGATCAGCCCGAGGCCGGTCCAAACCGGGATCGCCGTCCGCACCGGCTATTCCATCGCCGTATGCGTCCGGCCGAAGAAGCCGGTCGGGCGGATCAGCAGCACCGCCATCAGCACCACCAGACTGAACGCCTGGGCGTAGCTCAATCCCCGCGTAGGGTCGGGGAACAGCGCCACGAACATGCTTTCGGATACGCCGAGCAACAGCGCCGCGATGATGGCGCCGCCGACCGAGCCCATGCCGCCGAGCACGACGATCGCGAAGGCCTGGGTATCGGGGATCAGCCCCATCGACGGCGACAGCGCGTAGATCGGCCCCACCAGCGCGCCCGCCCCGCCGGCGAGCGCGCCGCCGAGGGCGAAGGCCAGGGTATAGGCCAGCCGGTCGTTGATGCCGACGATCGCGGCGGATTCGCGCGACTGGCTGACCGCGTTGAGCGCCTGCCCCCAGGCGGAGCGGGCGAGAAAGACGAGCAGGACGACCAGGATGACGATCCCGGCGCCGGTCGCGAACACCCGATCCCA
>JBDTFI010000499.1:0-7510 GCA_039938035.1 Acetobacteraceae bacterium
GGATCGGCGCCGGCTCGGCGAGGCCGCTGGTCTCCACGACGATCCGGCGGAACGGCGGCAAATCCCCGTCGGCCCGGCGGGTGAGCAGGCGATACAACGTGCGGACCAGGTCCTGGCGCACCGCGCAACACAGGCAGCCGCTCGGCAGCTGAACCACCTCATCGGGCGTTGCGTCCACCAACAGATGATCGAGGCCGATCTCGCCGAACTCGTTGATGATGACGGCGGTCTCGGCCATGCCTGGCGAGGCGAGGACGCCGCGCAGGAACGTCGTCTTGCCGCTACCGAGAAAGCCGGTCAGCACCGCGATCGGGAGCAGAGCCTCGCTCATGTTGTCACACCCCCGTGAGCCGCCGTTCCGGAGCACCCGCTTGTGATGGTCTGCCGCCGTGCCGCCATGATTCGGACCCTTGCCGGCCATCACCCGTGCGTCCTTGGTGACGAGCGCGTAACAGCAAGGAGATCACATCGAATGCGACTTTCATTGATCGTAGGCCTGGGCCTGCTCGGGCTCGCCGGCTGCTCCATCAACTCTCCGCCGCCGGCGGTGGCGCCGGCTGCCGTGGTGGCGACGCCGCCGACCACAACCTACGTGACCCCTTCGGCACCCGCCGTGGTGGGTGTGCCCGGCACCACCGTCATCACGCATCCGTAACACTGGCTCGCTGGGTCGGGGCGCTACGTCCCTGACCCAGCCGACGCCTTTCCCGCCGCGAACCTCACCGCCTCTTCCGCCGCGCGGAACAGCGCCCGAGCCTTCTGGTGGCATTCCTCGTACTCCGATTCCGGATCGGAATCCGCCACGATCCCGGCGCCGGCCTGCACGTACATCGTTCCGTCCTTCACCAATGCGGTGCGCAGTCCGATGCAGGTATCCATCGTCCCATCGGCGGCGAAATAGCCGATACAGCCGGCGTAGATGCCGCGGCGCGACGGCTCCAGTTCCTCAATGATTTCCATCGCTCGCACCTTCGGCGCGCCTGACAAGGTGCCGGCCGGGAAGCTCGCCACCAGCGCGTCGAGCGCGTCCAGGTCGTCGCGAAGGCGTCCTTCCACGTTGGAGCTGATGTGCATGACGTGGCTGAACCGCTCGATGACGAAGCTCTCCGTCACCTTCACGCTGCCGATCTCAGCGACGCGGCCCACGTCATTGCGACCGAGGTCGAGCAGCATCAGGTGCTCGGCGCGCTCCTTCGGATCGGCCAGCAGTTCGGCCTCCAGCGCCTGGTCCTCCTCGTGCGTCGTCCCGCGCCGTCGAGTGCCGGCGAGCGGGCGCAACGTCACCACGCCGTCACGCAGCCGCACCAGGATCTCGGGCGAGGATCCGACCACCGCGAAGCCGCCGAAATCGAGGAAGAACAGGAACGGTGCCGGGTTGATCCGGCGCAGCGCGCGGTAGAGCGCGAAGGGCGGCAGGGCGAACGGGGCCGCGAAGCGTTGGCTCAGCACGACCTGAAACGCATCGCCGGCACCGATGTAATCCTTCACGCGCCCGACCATCCCAAGGAACCCCTCCTTGCTCATGTTCGACACGGGTGCGGGAGGCGCCGGCAAGGCGACGGGCGGAGCCGGCCGCGGAAGGGGTCGGTCCAGCGCCGCCTCGGCCTCCGCGAGTTGGGCCTCAGCCGCTTCCCACGCCTGGGCGGCGCTTACGCCCGCTGCGGTTCGGACCGGCGCGGCGAGGGTCAGTTCGTCGTTCACGTTGTCGAAGATCGCAAAAAGCGTCGGGCGGATCAGCAGCGCATCGGGCACCCCGATAACGTCGACGCCGCGCTCCGGCAGGCGCTCCATCAGCCGGACCATGTCGTAGCCGAGATACCCGACCAGGCCGCCGGCCATCGGCGGCACGCCCGCCGGCACCTCCAGCCGCGCCTCGGCGATCATCGCACGCAGACTGTCAAGCGGCGGGCGCGGATCGGGCGTGAAGGCGTGCGGGGCGGAGCGCGCCACTCGGTTCACCTCGGCGCGGCCGTCGCGGCAGCGCCAGATCAGGTCGGGTTCCATCCCGATGATGGAATAGCGCCCGCGCGCGGCGCCGCCCTCGACGCTTTCGAGCAGAAAGGCGTTCGCTCGCCCGTGCGCCAGCTTCAGGAACGCCGCCACCGGGGTCTGCAGATCAGCGACGCCGCGCCGGAAGACCAGCGCGCCGCGGCCCTCGTCATAGGCGGCGCGGAAGGCGGCGAAACCGGGAGGGGGGGTGGAATCCATCAGGTTCAGGTCTTCATCCGTATTGCTCGCCCCAGCCATGCAGGGCCTTGAGCACAGGACCCAGCGCCTTGCCCTTGTCCGTGAGATAGTATTCCGGTCGCGGCGGGTGCCGCTCGTACAGGCGGCTCGCAATCACCTGGCGAGCCTCCAAACCCTTTAGCCGCGCGGACAGCGTGTTAGAGGCTATCCCAGTGACGCTGGCTTCGAGTTGCTGAAACCGCTGCGGTCCATTTCGGAAAAGGTCGCGCAGGATGAGAAGCGACCACTTCTCACCGATCACGTCGAGCGCTCTGGCGATCGGGCAATCCTGACGATCTCCGGTGGACATAACCGGAACATGGGCGAGTCCCTTGCTGTTTTCAAGTTGCTTCATATTTACAATTCGCTATCGTTTCACTACCTGCTAGGCTCGGCCTTCCACGAACGGAGAAATCCAATGACCGCGCCTGCCTACGTCGTCTACACCGTGCTCGGTGGCAACCTCGCCATCATAGCTGCCCTTCTGTTCGGTCTGCACCATGCCCTTGCGCGCTCCGGCTGGCTCGCCGAGGAGCGCGCCTTACACTGTGGGGGGTCGGGAGATTGCCCGGAGATTTCGCTCTGCCAGCGGGCCTCGGTGATGTTCTGGTGGGCGCCCTGGCTCCGCTCGTCGCCGTTAGGTGCGCACGCGGGGCGGAAAGCAGGGAGCTTCTTGTTCGCGCATGGAATGCGTTCGGTATTCTCGATCTCGTTGTCGCCAGCATGGCCGGCTTCATGACCTCACCATCGCCGCTCCAACTGCTGTCATTGGAAGCGCCGAACGAACTGATCAGCGCGTTTCCGCTTGTGATGGTCCCTGTATTCGCCGTGCCACTCTCAACCTTGTTGCACTTGATGTCGCTGATGAAGTTGCGGCGAATGGGCGCGCGCGACAATTCGCCGTCGAGCGTTGCCGCTCCGGCGTTCTGAGTTGCGCGGGAATGACGGGGAAAAGCACAGTGCATCGCCCTCTCATGGAAAGTCCGCGCGCCGACACTCACTGCTGCACGAAGCCGTCAAGCACCGGCCGGTTGATTTGCGGCCCGGCGCGGAGGCGCAGGGCATCGACGAAGCTTTGCGCGAGATCGGCGGCCATGGAGCGCGTGAGGACATCGCGCACAGTGGCATACTGGGTCGGATCCGTCTTGGGGTCGGGCGTCTCGATCTTGTCGGGGACCGCGACGACGAACGCCTCCGGCGTCTGTACCATCGCCGGTTCCCCTTTCTTCAGCCCGAACAGCACGCTCTGGAGTTGCGTCGGCATCCCTTCCGCATTGGTATCTCGGCTCACCAGCGGCGTCGTCCGCACGCTGGCCCCGGCCTTGGCCGCCGCGTCGGCGAGACTCTCGCCGTCCTTCACCGCGGTCAGCATCGCCGCCGCCACCTTCTCCTGCGCCTTTTCCCGTGCATCGCGCAGCCAGTCGGCCGTCACCTGGTCCCTCACCGCGTCGAACGGCTTCACCGAAGGCGCGATCACCTGCTCGACCTCCACCGCATAGAACGCCGACCCGGCGCCCTGAACCTGCGCCTCCGTCATCTCCGACGGCGGGCCGGGCTGGCGGGCGAACGCCGCCGCGATCAGCGCCTTGCGAAGCTCCGGCGGACCGGGAATCGGCGCTGGCGTGCCCGCTTCGGTGTTGCCCTGAGCGTCCATCGTGCCGGACACGCCGACCAGACCGAGGTCGGGCGGCAGCTTGTCGAGCCCGTTGCCGGTGCCGAGCACGTCATCGACCTTGCTGACGCGATCGTAGAGGAGTGCCGACGCCTGCTCGGCCAGCACCCGTTTCTGCACCTCCGCCTTGGCCTGCTCGAAGCTCTGCTCGTGTCCTGGCGTCGCCGAGGCCACGCGCAGCACCGCCCAGCCCAAGGAGGCCTTCACCGGGGCGGCTACCTGATCTGGTGTGGCGGCGAACGCCGCCGTCGCGAGCGCCGCGTCGGGGATTTGCGCTTCGGTCGCCGCATCCAGGGCGACCCCCGAGCCGCCCGCCGCTTCGGCGGCCTTCTGCACCGTGGCCCAATCGGCCCCGCCTTGCCATTGGGTTGCCAACGCCGCCGCCTTGGCCTGATCGGGCAGGATGGCGACCTCCATGGAACGGCGCGCCGGTTCGGAAAACTGCGTCTTGTGCGCGTCGTACCAGGCCCGCAGGTCGGCGTCCGATGCGTCGAGACTCTTCGCGATGGTGTCCGGCGAGAGGACGATGGCCTTGATGCGCCGGTATTCCGGGATACGGAACGAACCGGGGTGATCGGCGTACCAGCGCCGCAACTCCGTCTCCGACGGCGCGGGCGGGGTCTGCGCGGCGGCGAAGGGGAGTTCGACCATCGAGGCCGACCGGCGCTCGGTCTCGAACGTGTAGACCGCACGGGTCAGCGTATTGGGCGGCAGGGCGCCGGCCGCCACCGCGTCCACGATCTGCGTACGCGCGAGGTCGCCACGCACGATCGACAGGAATTCCCCCTCGCTCAGGCCATTGGAGCGCAGGGCGGCGTCCAGCTTGGAGCGATCGAACTTGCCCGCGCTGTCGCGGAAAGCGGGCATGGCGAACACCGCCTGCCGTACCATCGCGTCGGGCACCACGACGCGCAGCCGGGCTTCCTCGTCGGCCATCGCTACCTGGCCGATCATCTGCTGCAAGGCGTTATTGGCGACCTCATGACGCTCCGCCGGGGTCATGTCCTGACCTTGCGGCAGCTTGCGCTGCGCCTGGGCGAGTTCGCGTTGAAAGGTCGGCTGGAACTGCTGCGGCTCAATCGTCTGCCCGCCCACCTTCACCAGCCACGTCTTGGTGCCGATCACGTTGATCACGTCGCCCACGCCCCAGACGACGAAGGTGACCACCATCAGGCCGAAGAAGGCGCGGACCGGCCAGGTTTCGAGGTAGCGGCGAAAGAGACTGATCATGCGCGCCCGTATAGGAGGCCGGGGATGGCTTTGCCAGCAGCGCGGGACCACACACCTAGTCTTCATCCAACGGTTCGCCCCATCGGACCCGGCCGGATCTCCGTATACACGCTGACCGCGGCGTTTACTGGTCGTCCCTCAAAACGGTATCTCCATGACAAGCAACAATGGCCCGACCTACCGCGCCGGCGACTTCACAGTGAGGCGTCGAACGGCCGTCCGAGTGATGATGGCGCGTGGTTGGTTTACTCAGTTCGAATCGACGCAAAATCACCTCCACTTCCCGACGGATTCTATAGAATTTCCGAGATTACACAGGACGAAACTCTGCCTGCTCCGCCTTGGCTGGATTGGAAGGAGGGGCGCGAACTTGACGTTACCATGAAGACCATTAGCTTGTCGGGAACACTCCGCGAGAATGTCGGGCGAGACCTGGTCTATGTTCGGACTCCATCGCACCCTGATGAGTTTCCGACCCCGCCGGGCGGTTTAACACCATGGGAACACGCCACAGGCCCATGACGAGCAGCAATGGCCCGACCTACCGCGCCGCTGGCGTCGACATCGACGCCGGGGAAGCGCTGGTCGAGGCGATCAAGCCGCTCGCCCGCGCCACCGCGCGCGCCGGGGCGCTTGGCGGGCTGGGCGGCTTCGGGGCGCTGTTCGACCTGAAGGCGGCCGGGTTCGCCGACCCCATTCTGGTCGCGACGACCGACGGAGTCGGCACCAAGCTGAAGCTCGCGATCGAGACCGGCATTCACGACACGGTCGGCATCGACCTCGTTGCCATGTGCGTCAACGACCTGATCGTGCAAGGCGCCGAGCCGCTGTTCTTCCTGGACTACTTCGCGACCGGCAAGCTCGATGTCGCGCAGGCGAGCGCGGTCGTCGCCGGCATCGCCGAGGGCTGCCGGCAAGCAGGTTGCGCGTTGGTCGGCGGGGAGACCGCGGAGATGCCGGGGATGTATGCGGGGGGCGATTACGACCTTGCCGGCTTCGCGGTCGGCGCGGCCGAGCGGGGAAGCCTTCTGCCGCGCGACGTGAGGTCGGGCGATGCGGTGCTGGGCCTCGCGAGCGCGGGCGTTCACTCGAACGGCTTCGCGCTGGTCCGCCGGATCGTCGCCGGCTCCGGGATCGGCTGGGATGCGCCGGCCCCGTTCGCGCCCGCCGAGACGCTCGGGCGCGCGCTGCTCGCGCCGACGCGCATCTATGTCCGCGCCCTGCTGGCGCTGCACCGCGCGGGGCTTCTGAAAGCCGCCGCCCATATCACCGGCGGCGGCCTGCCGGGCAACCTGCCGCGCGTGTTGCCCGATGGCGTGGCGGCCGTGCTGACCGCCCCATGGCCGATGCCGCCGGTCTTCAACTGGCTGGCAAAAGCGGGAGGCGTCGGCGGCGAGGAGATGTTGCGGGTCTTCAATTGCGGGATCGGCATGGCTTTAGTGGTCGAGGATGCGAACGAAGCGTCCTCCGTGCTGCGCGAGGCGGGCGAAGCCGTTTTCCCGCTCGGGCGCATCGTCGCCGCCGCGGGTGCTGCGAGCGTTCGCGTGGAGGGCTGGCCGGCGTGAGGCGGCGCACGGGGGTTCTGTTCAGCGGACGCGGCTCCAATCTCGGGGCGTTGATCGCCGCCGCGGCCGCGCCCGACTACCCGGCGGAGATCGCACTGGCCCTGTCCAACTGCGGCGACGCGGGTGGGCTCGCGCTCGCG
Organism: Acetobacteraceae bacterium; assembly: GCA_039938035.1. GTDB lineage: Bacteria > Pseudomonadota > Alphaproteobacteria > Acetobacterales > Acetobacteraceae > DATFDN01. The sequence goes on from JBDTFI010000499.1 coordinate 6,834, forward strand.
ACCGCGGCGGGCATTCGGGCCGAAGTGATCGACCATCGCCCGTTTCGTGGCGATCGGGCTGCCCATGAGGCGGAAATCGACGTGATGCTGCGCGCGAGTGGGATCGAGTTGGTGTGCCTCGCCGGCTATATGCGCCTGCTGACGCCGTTCCTGGTCGAGCGCTGGGCCGGGCGGATGCTCAACATCCACCCCAGCCTGCTGCCTGCCTTTCCCGGCCTGCACACCCACGCCCGGGCCCTCGCCGCTGGCGTTCGGCTGCATGGCTGCACGGTGCATCTCGTGACGGAGGCGACCGATGCGGGGCCGATCCTCGCGCAGGCGGCGGTCCCCGTGCTTGCCGGTGACGACGAGGACTTGCTGGCGGCGCGCGTGCTGGCGCAGGAGCACCGTTTGTACCCGCTGGCGCTACGCCTGATCGCCGGCGGCCAGGCCGGGGTGGCTCCAGCGCCGGACGCGGCGCTGTGCAACCCCTTGCCGAGCAGCGAGGTCCCTGAATAGAAGGGGACGCGATCCATTGCCCCACGGACCGGAGACGAGGACGACATGGCCCAAAGCCCGACGATGTTCCGCGGCCCGGAGACCGAGGAAGCCTTCCTCGCCGACCGGCAACGCTTCTGGTTCGGCTTCACCAGGTTTGTCACGTGGAACGTCGTCGCGATCGTCGTTCTACTGCTTCT
>JBDTFI010000500.1:0-3156 GCA_039938035.1 Acetobacteraceae bacterium
GCCGGCTCCGAAGCATTCATAGGCAATGCGCTCCTTCGTGACTTCCTCGCCGTCCAGCTCGGCCGCGATCCGGCCCTGAAGGAACACGAGCACCCGCCCGCACAGCGCCGCCAGTTGCTCGTGATCGCCGCTCAGGCAGAGGACGCATGTGCCCTCGGCCGCACAGGCGCGAATAAGGGAGAATATCTGCTCGCGCGCGCCGACATCCACCCCTTGCGTCGGCTCCTGCAGGATCAGCAGTTTCGGTCGCAGCTGGAGCCATTTGGCGAGCAGCACCTTCTGCTGGTTGCCCCCGCTCAACGCCTGATAGGCGAGCCGCGGATCGGCGGGCCGCACATCGAAGCGGACGCAGAGTTCGCGGGCATACGCCGCCATCGCCCGATGACGCAGGACGCCGGCGCGGAAGAAGCGCGCCAGCACGGGAATGGTGATGTTCTCGGTCAGCGTGAGTTCGGCGAAGCAGCCCTCGCGGAGCCGTTCGCTGGGAACGTAGGTGATGCCCGCGGCGATCGCCGCGACCGGCGTGATCGCGGCGAGATCGAGCATCCGTTCGCCCACGCGAAGCCGTCCGGTACGCGCTTGCGCGGCGCCGATCAGCATGGCCCCGAGTTCGGTGAAGCCGGACCCGGCGAGGCCAGTCAGGCCGAGGATCTCCCCGTGCCCCACCGCGAGACTTGCCCCCCGCACCGCCACGCCGCGAAGCCCGTCGATCACCACCGCGGGCTCGCGCGTATCGGCGCGCACCGATGGAGCGCCACGCGCGGCGATCCGCCGTCCGATGATCATCTCCACCAGCCCATCCCGGGTCAGCTTGTCGGTCCGGCCCTGGCCCGCGACGCGGCCGTCGCGCAGCACCGTGATGCGGTCGGTGATCGCCAGCACCTCGTCGAGGTCGTGGGAGACGAACAGAACCCCAATGCCCTGCGTCTTGACCCGCCTGATCACCGCGAAGAGCTGTTCGACATTCGCGCCGCCCAGGCTGGCGGTGGGCTCGTCGAGCACCAGCAGCCCTTGCCGCCTCTCCTCCCCCCGCATCAACGCGCGCATCTCATCGACCGCGCGAATGATGCCGAGCAGCGGGCGCTGCCAGGGCTCCAGCGTCTCCACCCGCGCGAGCGGGTCGCAGTCGACGCCGAACTCCGTGAGCAGCGCGCCGACATGGGCGGTCTCCTCGCGCCACGAAATCGGTGCGAGGCGGCCCAGCGCGAGGGCGCCGATGCGCAGGTTCTCGACCACGGTCAGCGCGCCGATCAGGCCGGGATCCTGATGGACGAACGCCATCCCCAATGCGCGGAACTTCCCCGCCGGCAGCGGCAGGCGCACCGGGAGGCCGGCGACCTCCAGCAGCCCGCCCAGTTCGGGGGCGTGATAGCCGGCCAGTATCTTGATCAGCGTGGACTTGCCGGACCCGTTATGACCCAGCAGTCCATGCACCTCGCCCGCGGCGATGTCGATGCCGACGTCATCGAGTGCCAACGTGCCGCCGAAGCGCTTGCTGAGATGCTCCGCCCGCAGGACCAGGCCCGCAGGAACGGACATATCAATGCAGACCCCAAAGCGCCTCGTAGCCGGGCAACGCGGACGGGCCGTAGCCCTCGCCGAATTTCGCGGGCACGCCAGCATCGCCGACATTGGCCTTGGTGAAGATGCGCAGTCCGGCGACATAGCCGGCGACGAGCGGCTGCTTGAGCAGCACGCGCATGTCCTGATCGAGGATCGCCCCCGCGAGCCACGTCGTGTCCTCGCCCACCTCGAACGTCACGATGTCGCCGGTACGAATCATGTCGAGGACCGCGGGCAGCGCGTTGAACGTGGCCACCTTCACCCGATCGCCGGCGCCCGTTTCGATGATCGCGGACACCACGAACTGCGCCATCCCATCATAGATCGGGATCACGTAGTTCAAATCATGGTCGGCGAGGATCGCGCTGCGCACCTGCGGCTCGATCTTGGTCGGCCAGTCCGGCGAATTGACACCGACGAAGCGGATTTTGCAGGACGGGCAGTATGCCGCGAACTCGGCGGCGATGGTCTTCTGGATGAACGGGCTGTTGGCGACGCTTGGCGCGGTGATCACCAGGACATCGGCGTGGCCGTCCGTCTGCTGCATCACCCAGTCCGATTCGAGCTTCGCCGCCTCGATGTAGTTGCCATAGACGATCCCCGAAAGCTCGGGCAGCGTCGGTTGCCCGAGAGCATACGTGTGCGCCGCGACGACCGGCACGCCGTGCCCGATCGCCTGCTTAATCTGCGGTTCCACGCTGGTGGCATCGAGACCGCAGGCGACGTTGATCAGCGCCGCCTGATGGCTGATCGCGGTGTCGAAGCCCTGCACCCATTGGCCGAGCTGGGCGTTGCTCTGCCAGGTCTCCATGCGGATGCCGACCCGCTTGCCGAAATCCTCCAACTGCCGATCCACCACGCCGCACCACGGAATCGCGGTGGACACCGGGATGGTGAAGATGAGTTTGCCCTTGAGCGGGGTTGGGTCGATCGCCGGCGCCGGTGCGACGAATTTGGTCGGCCCCGTCGCGTTCGCCAGCGCCTCCTTCAGATGTGCCGCGGCGGTGGCTGACAGACCGGAAGGCGTGTCGACGGCGCGTGCGCTGCCGGTCCCGATCATGGCCGCCAGCGCCAGCGTCGCGATGATAGCAAAGGCTCGGGAGGAGCAATCCATGTGTGTGTCTCCTGCATGTGCTGGGAAGCGGGCAGGCTAGGCGCTGTCGCGACGGTACGGCAATCACCGGGGGGCCATCCGCCCGGGGCGGTCGTAGGTCTTCGACACGCCGGCGATCTTGATGCTCGCGCTCACGTCGTGGGTTCACCTCTCCTGACGATGGCCGAGTGCCGCGGAGATCGTGCCGGCCGCCTTGACCACTTCGGGCGCGTAGGCCTTCAGCGTCGCCGGCTTCAACCGCGCGGCCGGACCGGAAACGCCAATCGCGGCAACGACCTTCGCCGAATTATCCCGCACAGGCGCGGCGATGCCGCAGACGTCGACCCGCCACTCCCCGCGATTGCTGGCGTAGCCTTGTGCGCGAATGCGCTCGAACTCGCGCGCCAGAGCGGCGGGGTCGACGAGCGTCAGCTGGGTGAATGGCGACAGATGCGGGGCGAGTGAGGCGATCAGCTCCGCCGGTGCGTGGGCGAGTAGCG
>JBDTFI010000501.1:0-2658 GCA_039938035.1 Acetobacteraceae bacterium
TAAGGCGTCTCGCCGATCCCGACGATCGCGGCCTTGCCGCGCAGGGTGCGTTCGATCATCGGAGTCTCCTTCTAGTCCTCAAGCCTCATCTGAACTGGTCCATGTCGTTCGCGAAGATGGAAAATAACTGTGCTGCACAACGCGCCACAGCTGAGGCCCCACATACGCCCACAAGGTTGTCAATGTAGATGTTCGGAGCGAGGATCAAAACGGATGAATAGGCTATCGAATTGGCTTCATCCTTTATAAAAGTCAGAGTTATTCGATATTCTGCTGTATCATTGCTATATGCTAAGGAGAACCGTCCTGAGTCCGAAATCTCTTTTTTTACATAGTACTCGAGCTGCTCAGCAGTAATATCGGGCGAAGCACCTGTTGGATAACTTGGCTCTTGAACATAAACCGCTACAGCCGGCTTCGCCAAAGCTGAATTAGCCGCAAGAGCGATGATTAGGCTCACACCCACAGCATTGCCGCGCATGGTGCGCTCGCTCATCACCTGCCCGCCTGCTGGTTGAACGGCTTGTCCTTGTCCACACGAATATCCCCCGGCAGACCGAGCACGCGCTCAGCGATGATGTTGCGGAGGATCTCGTCGGTGCCGCCGGCGATGCGCATCCCCGGGGACGACAGCAGCGCGTCCTGGAACAGCGCGTGCAACGGCGCGAGTTCCTGATCCATCACCCCGCCGGCCATCCCGAGCAGGTCCATGCCGAAGCTCGCGATGCCCTGCTGCATGGAGGCGTTCACCACCTTGGCGATCGAGTTCTCCGGCCCCGGCGTCGCGCCGCGAGAGAGCGCGGTCATGATCCGCAGGCGGGTGTTCCTGAGTCCGGCTCCCCGGGCGTGCCATTCGGCGATGCGCTCGCGCACCGCGCTGTCGCCCAAGGCGCCTACGCCGCGAGCGAGTTCCAACAGGTCGGCGGCGTCGGGCCGGCGCGTCTCCCCGACCGCGAGGCGTTCGTTCATGAGCGTCGTGATCCCCACCTTCCAGCCCTGCCCTACGGCGCCGAGGCGCTGGGTGTCGGGCACGCGCAGATCGGTGAAGAACACCTCGTTGAAATTGGACGCGCCCGACATCTGATGGATCGGGCGGATCTCGATCCCCGGCGCCTTCATGTCGATGAAGAACGCGGTCAGCCCGGCGTGCTTCGGCACATTCGGATCGGTGCGCGTCAGCAGCAGCCCCCAGTCGCAATATTGCGCGCCCGAGGTCCAGATCTTCTGGCCGTTGATGACCCACTCCTCGCCTTGCTTCTCGGCCCGCGTCCGCAGGCCGGCGACATCCGACCCGGCCGAGGGTTCCGAGAACAGCTGGCACCAGACTTCCGCGCCGCGCATCGCCGGCGGAACGAAGCGGGCAAGGTCGTCGGGTCTGGCGTACGCCATCATGGTGGGGACGCACATCCCGAGGCCGATCAGGAAGATGTTCTGCGGGACCTCGTATTTCGCCTCCTCCTGGTTCCACACGATCTGCTGCATCTGCGTACCGCCGCGCCCGCCATATTGCGTCGGCCAGGTGATGCAGGCGAAGCCCGCATCCGCTTTTTTCCCCTGCCATTCCTTGGCGGCGGCGATGTCGGCGGCGCTGGTGTCGCCGTAACGGGCGACGCGCGCACGGCCCTGCTTGCGGGTCGCGTTGGCGTCGAGGAACGCGCGCGCCTCGGCGCGGAACGCGGCCTCGTCCGGGGTGTCGTCGAAATCCATGATGCTTCTCCGGTCACGCCGCGTTGCGCGTCTCCAACTCGCTCACCACCCGGTCCTTCCAGTGCCGCACGCTGCCCAGAGACAGTCCCAGCAGCTTGGCGCGGCGGTAGAACAGATGGTTGTCCATCTCCCAGGTGAAGCCGATGCCGCCATGCACCTGGATGCTCTCCGAGGCTGCGAGGAAGAACGCCTCGGTCGCCGACACCCGCGCAGTGGCGGCCGCGAGCGGCAGTTCGGCCGCGTCCGCCCCCAGCGCCCAGGCGCCGTACCAAGCGTTGGAGCGCGCCAGTTCGGTCGCCACGTACACATCGGCGAGCTTGTGCTTGATCGCCTGAAACGAGCCGATCGGGCGGCCGAAGGCGTGGCGCTCCTTGGCGAATTCGGTCGCCGTGTCGAGGCACACCGAGGCGCCGCCCACCTGCTCGAACGCCACCAGCACCGCCGCGCGATCGAGCACGCCGCGCACGACCTCCCATCCTTCGCCGGATGCGCCCAACGGAGCGGCGGGCGCCTGATCGAAGGTCAGGCGGGCGTGATCGCGCGTCGGGTCGATCATCGCGATCGGTGCGCGGGTGACGCCTGGGCCGGTGAGGTCCACCACGGACAGCGACACGCCAGCATGGTCGCTCGCCGCGACGATCGCCAGATCGGCGAAGGAGCCGTCGGGCACCGGCCACGCCGTCCCGCTGACCCGCCCGTCGCGCACGTTCGCCTGCACGCGCGCTTGCGTCGGCTCGCCGGCCCCGGCACCGAGCGCGACCGTCGCGATCAACTCGCCGCGGGCGATGCGGGGCAGAAGGTCGCGCTTCCGCACCTCCGACCCCGCCGCCATGATCGCTTCGGCGGCGAGGCAAACGGTGGAGGTGAACGGCACTGGCGCCAGCGCCCGGCCCAGTTCCTCGGCGAGCACGCACAACGCCTCATAGCCTAGCCCGGCGCCCTCGTATTCCT
>JBDTFI010000502.1:0-4488 GCA_039938035.1 Acetobacteraceae bacterium
CGTATGTAGCTCGACTGGGTGCGCCCGACCACCGCATCGCCCGCCAGTTTCGCGCCGATCGCGCGCCGGACCTCGGAATCCGGCCCGTCGCAGCCGATCATGTAGGCGCAGTCGATCGCGAACGCCGCGCCGGACTCGAGGTCACGCGCATCGGCCCGGACGCCGTGCTCGTCCTGCTCGAACCCGGTCAACCGCGTCCGGTTCAGCAGTTGCACGCCCATACTCAGGGCGGCGTCGCACAGCACAGGTTCCAGATAGATCTGGTTGATCCGATGCGGTGGCTCCGGCGTCGGCCAGTCGCCGTCGGGGCCCGTGTGGTCGGTGTAGCGGTCGCGCCGGCAAGGAATGTGGATGCGCCCGAACTCGATCCCGGTCGTCGTGGTGCGGAACGCCACGTCGTTCGGATGCTCCGCAGGCAGACCGCGCGCTTCGCGCACCGCGCGCGCGATGCCGAGGCGGCGAAACGCCTCCATGCTGCGCGACGCCACATGGTTGCACTTGACGCTCGGCGGTTCGCCGCGCGCCCGCACCTCCAGGACCAGCACGTCGACCCCGCGCCAGGCGAGATCCATCGCGAGCGTCAGGCCGACGGGGCCACCGCCGGCGATCAGGACCTGAGCACTCAGCCCGGACAGAGCACGTTCACCAGCGCCTGCCGCCCGGCGCGCACGGCGGCGGCGGCACGGGCCAGCGCGGCGGGGAGTTCCGCCGGATGGGTGACGCGCTCGCCATGCCCATCATGCGCGGCGACGATCTTCTCGAACGCGGGCGATGGGCCAAGCTCCGCCATGAACCGCCCGTCCGCCTCCGACGCCGTGCCGTGCTCGAACATGTCGAGCGTCGCGCGGCGGACCGCGCCGTACAGCGTGTTGTTGTAGACCACCACCAGCACCGGCAGCTTGTGCGCCTGGCTCACGAAATGGCACGCGGTCGGATTGGCGAACATGTAGGCGCCGTCGCCCAGCAGCGCGACGACGTTGCGCTCCGGGGCCGCCAGCTTGGCGCCCAGCGCCGCGCCGAATCCCCAGCCAAGCCCGCCCGCCGAGGGCATCCCGAACAGGCTTCCCGGCACCGGCAGCGGACAATGGTGCTGGCTGAACGAGTATTCGTTGATCATGATCGTGTCGTCATCGACGACCCCACGCAGGCAGTGGTTCAGCCATGCCAGCGTGCAGAATTCGGCCTTGCCCGCGCGCTCCGCCTCCGCCGCCCATCCCACACGCAACGCATCGGAACGCGCCGACAGTGTCGCGTGACGGGCGGCGACATCCGGCTTGCGTGCCGCCAGTGCCACCTCGAGCGCCTCCAGCAGCGGCAGCGTGGCGCCCTTGATCGTCAGGTCGGACGGGTAGCTCCGCATCGGGTAGCGCGCGTAGAGCGGGTCCTCGCCGATTTGCACCACCCGAGCACCGGGCGCCGGCCGGTCCTGCTCGGGATACCAGGGGACATCGGTCTCCCACACCACGACAAGGTCGGCCTCTTCCAGCATCGGCCCGGGCGCGGAGCCCTGGAACATCTTGTGCGCGCTCGACAGCGCGAAATAGCGTGGATTGAACGGCACCACCGCGAGCGCGAACCGATCCGCGACCCGCGCCAGCGCCGCCGCCTCGCGCGGGTCGCGCCCGAGCGTGCCGGTGATCACCAGCGGCATTTTCGCGCCCGCGATCCAATCGGCCAGCCGCTCCACGTCAGCCGGCGACGGGACCGGCGCGGACGGACGCGCCCGCGGGGGGCGCGGCGCGCCGTCCCCCGCGTCGACCGTCTCGCCCAGCACCTCGCGCGGCAGGCTGAGATAGACCGGGCCAGACGGCGAGGCGGTGGCGATTTCCAACGCCCTTGTGACGACGTCGCCGATCTGGTCGGGCCGGCGCAACTCGTAGTCCCACTTCACGAACTCGCGCAGCATCCCGGCCTGATCGAACATCTCCTGCGCCCAGTGGATGTACACGTTGCGCGTCCCCGATGGCCCGCTTTCGGTGATCGGCGTGCGCCCCGACGTCAGCAGCATCGGAATGCGGTCGCGACTCGCGTCGATCAGCGCGTTGATCGCATTCGCGGTGCCGACATTCACATGCGTCATCACCGCCTGCGGCCGGCCGGTGATCATCGTGTAGCCGTGCGCCATGCAAACGGCGGCGTTCTCGTGCGGCACCACCAGCGGGCGTGGCACGACGCGGTTGGTGCGCGCGGCGCGCGCGAATGCTTCGATTATGGGGGCGAAGTCGGTGCCCGGATTGGCGAACAGGTAGTCGATCCCCTGGGCTGCGAGCGCCTCGAGGTAATCCTCGGCGGCGATGCGGGTCTGCGGCTCGGCATCCATGCAAAGGCCCTGACGGTGCGGGTTGCGGCGATGGCCGAACTGTGCGCGCCACGACCGCGCGCCTCAAGCCCCGGCGGCCCGGGACGTGCTCGCCCGCCGGCATCGGTCGAGGGCGGATCGAAAGGCTTGACCGCACTGCGGCAAAGGCCCATGTAACCGGTGTTCTTTCCGTGATCGCGTGATTGGCGCCTCGTTTCGGGGCGCCCTCCCGGGAATTTCAGTCGTAACTCGTTCGCCCCATCGTCACGCGGGCCGGCGGACATCAAGCGCCTTTCTGGTCGCGGGCTTTGCCCAACCGCCGGCGCTGGAGCTTCATTCTTCGTGTCATCAAACAACTTCGCCTCGCTCGGCCTCGCCGAGCCGCTGTTGCGTGCCCTTTCTCAATCCGGCTTCACCGAGCCGACCCCCATCCAGATCAAGGCCATCCCGCCTTTGCTGGAGGGCCGCGACATCGTCGGCGTCGCCCAGACCGGCAGCGGCAAGACGGCGGCGTTCGCGCTGCCGATGCTGCAACACCTGGCCGCGAACCCTGCCCCGCAACGCCCGTTCACCGCCAGGGCGCTGATCCTCGCGCCGACGCGCGAGCTTGCGCTGCAGATCGAGGAGAGCGTGAACACGCTCGGCGCCGGGATGCGCCGCCGGGTTGTCGCGATCCTCGGCGGCATGAGCCGCTCCGGTCAGGTCCGGCGGATGCAATCGGGCGCCGACATCGTCGTCGGCACGCCGGGACGTATCTGCGACCTCATGGCCACCCGCGAGCTGCGGCTCGACCAGGTGCGCCATTTCGTGCTCGACGAGGGCGACCGGATGCTCGACCTCGGCTTCATCAAGGACATCCGCCGGATCGTCGCCGCGTTGCCGGTCGAGCGGCAGTCGTCGCTGTTCTCCGCCACCATGCCGACAGAGGTCCGCCGGCTCGCCGAGGGGATGCTGCGCGATCCGGTTCGCGTGGAGATCGCCGGGACCACGACGACGGTTCCGCGAATCGAGCAGCACGTCCACATCGTCGGCTCGTCGGCCAAGCGGGCGCTGCTCGGCAGCTTGCTCGCCGATCCGGCGCTGTCGCGGGTGATCGTGTTCACCCGCACCAAGCACACCGCCAACAAGGTCGCCGAGCATCTGGAGGCGGGCGGCGTGAACGTGGACGCGCTGCACGGCAACAAGAGCCAGCCAGCGCGCAACAAGGCGCTCGATCGCTTCCGCAGCGGACGGGCTAGGGTGCTGGTGGCGACCGATATCGCCGCGCGGGGCATCGATGTGACCGGCATCTCGCACGTCATCAACTTCGACCTGCCCGCGCAGGCGGAAGACTACGTGCATCGGATCGGCCGCACCGCGCGCGCCGGCGCCGCCGGGATCGCCATCTCGTTCTGCGACCCCGCCGAGCGCGGCACCTTGCGCGCGATCGAGCGGATGACCGGGGCGCCGATGAACATCGCCTCGGGCGGCTTCACCACCGGGCCGCGGGAGGCCAACGACGATACGCCTCGCCAGGCGCCGAGGCCGCAGCAGCGGCGCCGCTATCGGCCCGGCGGCCATCAGGGCGGGATGCGCCCCGCCGCTTGACCGAGATCTATGTCGACGGTGACGCCTGCCCGGTGCGCGAGGAAGTCTATCGCGTCGCCGGCCGGCTGAACCTGCGGACGTTCGTGGTTTCCAACGGCTCGCGGCCGATCCGTCCGCCGGGCGGGAACGTCAGCATGGTCCTGGTGCCGTCGGGCGCCGATGCCGCCGACGACTGGATCGCCGAGCGCATCACGGCGGGGGATGTGTGCGTGACCGCCGACATTCCGCTCGCCGCGCGCTGCCTCGCCAAGGGTGCGCAGGCCGTGTCTCCGACCGGGCGGCCGTGGACCGGGGATAATATCGGGACGGCGCTCGCCGGACGGGAGATCGCCTCGCATTTGCGCGAGATCGGGGTGCGGACCGGCGGGCCGGCGCCGCTGACCAAGCAGGACCGCTCGCGGTTCCTGAGCGCGCTGGATACGGCGGTGCGGGTGGCGGCGGCAGGGTAGGATCACGCCGCGTGGCGGTCGGCCACACCTAGCAGGCTGCGGAAATACGCACGAATGTCGAGAGTTTTCGGGGTCTGCCAGGATTCGGCAGGCGTTCGGCGCGTCGTTTCGTGGATTTCTGCTGGGCTGGCGGGCGAGACTCATGACGCGGGA